>DATGKG010000143.1:0-7226 GCA_035294805.1 Binataceae bacterium (SeqCode)
GCGCGCGCATCTCACGGGGAGGTTCACCATCGACAAGAAGATTCACGCGCTCGGCGCCCGGACGAAACGCCCGCACGATGACTCCCGCGGGCGTTGGATGCGCGCCGAGGATCGAATGCGGATCGTGATGACGCAGCGCGAGCAGCCGACTCAGCTCATCTTTTGGAATTTTCGAAAAGGTGTCGCTCGCCGCCTTCTTCGAAGTTGCGGATTCTTGCAGCTCACTCACGTTCAGGCTCCGGTTTTTCAGGTTGGAGGTGTCGGCGCGGCGCTCGGTTTTTGCGGTTGCTGCGGGGGCGGCGTCGCGATGCCGGTGATCTGCGATATGCCACGAATCGGGATGAAGACCCAGCCGGGACGATTATCCAGCTCATAGCCAAGTTCGTAGACTGCTTTCTCGAGCGTGAACGCATCGATCAAGATCCGCAGCTCCTCGCGAGTCTTGGGCATGATGGCGCTGCCGGTGGCGGTCTCGAAGTAGCCGCGCAGGAACGCCCACGAGCACCAGGTTTGCCAAAAGCGCGCCCATGGCTCCATCGTGGCGAAGTCCGCTTTGCCGAGTGCTCCGCCCTGGATCTGATGCGTCATTTCGGAGAGCGCGGCGTAGCCGAATGACCGCAGCATACCGCCAACGTCGCGCATCGCGGAGCGCTTGCGGCGGCGCTCGGTCAGCGGGCGCGCGGGCTCGCCTTCGAAATCGATGATGACGAAATCTTTGCCGGTGTAGAGCATCTGGCCCAAATGCAAATCGCCATGGATACGCTGGCGCGCCACCGTGAGCCGGTGCTTGAGGAAGGAATCGAAGCGCGCGCCGATTTGATCCTTATGATCGAGGAGAATCTGCGCGCCGGGCTGCAGCTCCTTCGGCAGCGCTCGTATCCCGCCCGCAAGCTGGCGCATCACGCGGCCGAGCAGGTTACGCATCGATTGATATACCGAGCGCTGATACAGCGCCGAGTAAGGCTCGGGTGAGAAATCTGGATCCTTCTGATCGGCCAACAGCGCAAGATGAAGTTCCGCCACGCGCCGCCCGATCATCCGCGAAGCATCGAGATAGGCACCGATCATTTCAGTCGCGAGCGGCTCGGCTTCGGTCTGCTCGGCCAAGTCGACGATATGCTTGTCGGATATGGTGGGATGTTCGGTGCGCGTCGCCGCATCCTCGAAATAGCGTTGTAATTCGGCCAGCGTGAATTGCCATGCGTCGCCCTGATTAGGCACGAAACCTTGCAGAATGGCGAGGTTGCGGCCTTCGGAACGTCCGACCTTGTAGTCGATCCATCCGGCCAGCGGCGGCGTATGGGGATAGTGCGCGGCCTCGGTCAGGAAGCGTCCGATCTCGATATCGGGATTGAGGCCCGGCTCGAGCTTGCGGAACATTTTCAAGATAAAGCGGTCGCCGAACATGATCGAGGTGTTGCTTTGTTCGGCCTTCAAGATGCGAGGCTCAGGAAGTTCGCCGCCGTTGTAGAGGTCGCGGAAAGCAGCTGTCGCATGCGCGGCGAATTCGTTGGATTGACCTTTGCCGCGGCGATGGCGCTCGATCATGGCAATTATCTCGCGCCCGAACCCGGGATCCACGGTCGCATCGTAGAGCACGCCGTCGCCCGCGCCATTGTTTGATGCGCCATTGGCAGGTGCCTTTCCGTTGTTCGTCGCCGGTATCGTCACATCGGCGATGACGTGCTCCGGCCAGTGCTCGCGAATGTCACGCGCCTGCTCGCCGCCCGCGATTCCCAGCGGCAGCACATAAGTCTCGGGCTCCGCGTTGGCGTATTCGACGTTCACGAATGCGATATGGTGCGCGTTCTCGCCTTCCGATAGCGGAACCATGTCGGCGATGTCGGCGCTCTTGATGGTGCGCGTCTTACTGCGGAACCAGCGGCATCGTGGGAGATACTCCGGCAGTATCCGCCGCAAAGCTTGACGCGTCTGTGCGCGCAGTAACCCGTCGGTCGCAGAGGTGAGCTGGATGCGAGGAGTCTCGTAGTCCGACAAATCCGCGACGACGCCGGCTCGCGGCGTTTCAATCGAAAACCATATGAACCCATGTGGCCCCAGCGTCATCAAATACGGCAAGTCGCCGATTTGCGGAAATGGCGAATGGCTGAACAACTCGATCGGAGACATGCCTTTGAAGCGTGAGAGATCGAGTTCGACGTATTGCACGAAGCGCGAAAGGTTTGCGACCACCAGAATGCGCTCGTTGTCGAATGATCGCACGTAAGCGATCACGCGCGGATTGTCAGGACTGAGGAACTCCATCGAGCCGCGTCCGAACGCTTTGTACTGGCGGCGAAGCGCGATGAGGCGGCGCATCCACCATAAGAGCGAATGTCGATTGGCCTCCTGCGCCTCCACGTTGATGGTCTGGTAGTGATACTCGTAGTCGATCACGACCGGCAAAATCAGCCGCTGGGGGTTGGCGGTGGAAAATCCCGCGTTGCGATCGCCGCTCCATTGCATCGGCGTGCGCATGCCGTCGCGATCGCCGAGATAGACGTTGTCGCCCATCCCGATCTCGTCGCCATAATAAAGGACCGGCGTGCCGGGCAGCGAAAACAACAATCCATTGATGAGCTCGACCGCGCGCCGATTGTTTCCCAGCAGCGGACACAGTCGGCGCCGGATGCCTAGGTTAACGCGCATCCGCGATTCCTGCGCATACGCGCGATACATATAGTCGCGCTCCTCGTCGGTCACCATCTCGAGCGTCAGCTCGTCGTGATTGCGCACGAACAGCGCCCATTGGCAGGTGGGCTCGATCGGCGGAGTTTGCGCCCAAATGTCGGTAAGCGGAAAACGATCCTCCATCCGCACCGACATGAACATGCGCGGCATGATCGGGAAGTGGAACGCCATGTGGCATTCCTTTCCCTCCGCGAGATACGCTACCGCGTCCTCCGGCCATTGATTAGCCTCGGCCAGCAGCATGCGATTGGAGAAGTTCTTGTCGATGTGACTTCGCAGCTCGCGCAGGAACGCGTGGGTCTCCGGAAGATTCTCGCAGTTGGTACCCTCGCGCTCGAACAGATACGGCACCGCATCGAGACGCAGACCGTCGACGCCGAGGCCGAGCCAGAAATCCACCACCCGCAACATCTCTTTGCGCACCGCAGGATTGTCGAAATTCAGATCCGGCTGATGCGAGAAGAAGCGATGGAAGTAGTACCCCTTCGCGACCGGATCCCACGACCAGTTCGACGGCTCGAAATCCTGAAAGATGACGCGCGCCTCCTTGTAGCCGTCGGAGTTGTCACGCCAAACATAGAAGTCGCGCTCCTTGGAGCCGGCCGGCGCGCGGCGCGCGCGCTGAAACCATTCGTGCTGGTCGGAGGTATGATTGAGGACCAGCTCGGTGACCACATGAAGGCCGCGCCGATGTGCCTCGCGCAGAAAAGTCTTGAACTCGTGCAGCGTGCCGCAATCGGGATGTACCTCGGTGTAGTTCGAGATGTCGTAGCCATCGTCGCGCATCGGCGATGGATAGAATGGCAACAGCCACAGTGTCGTGACGCCGAGCGATTGCAGATAATCGAGCTTCGCGGTCAGACCGGGAAAATCGCCGACGCCATCGCCATTGCTGTCGTAGAACGAGCGCACGCGCAGTTCGTAAAAAATCGCGTCTTTGTACCAGAGCGGATCGCTGGGCCCGCTTTCTTTTCGGCTCATAGAAGCTTTTCCACTCGCAGGATGTGGGCAGGCTGGACCATCGGATCGAGCCGCACGTAGTTGTGATCGGACCAGATGTACTCTGCGCCGGTGAGCAGGTCGGTAACCTGGTAATGCTGACCGGGCGCCGCGCCCACCACCTCCGGCGGCACCAACGCGGTGCAATAGTGGGTCTGAAACGGATCGAGGTTCACCGCGACGAGAATTATGTTGCCCTTGTCGCGGGACCATTTCGCGTAGCAGAGAATCTGATCGCTGTCGGTTTCGAGGAAGCGCAGGTTCACAAAATCCTGCAATGCGATGTTTCCTCGCCGAATCTCATTCACGCGCGCGATGAACTCGCGGATGTTGCCGGGCTGATGCCAGTCGCGAACCTTGACCTGGTACTTCTCCGAGTTCAGATACTCCTCGGTCCCCGCCACCGCCTCGTTTTCGCATAGCTCGAAGCCGCTGTAGATGCCGTACGACGAGGACAGCGTCGCGGCCAGGATCGATCGCATCCGGAACGCGGGCGGACCGCCCTGCTGCAGGATGGGCGACAGAATATCCGGCGTATTGGTGAAAAAGTTCGGCCGGAAATACTCACTCATTGAGGTTTTGGTAATCTCAGTCAAATACTCAGTCAATTCATACTTGGTATTGCGCCAGGTGAAGTAGGTATACGACTGAGTGAAGCCCGCCTTCGCCAGCGCCTTCATCACCTTGGGGCGCGTGAAAGCCTCGGCGAGGAAGAGCACCTCCGGATGCGACGCCTGCACCGTTCCGATCAGCCACTCCCAGAAGGAGTTCGGCTTGGTATGCGGATTGTCGACGCGAAATATTTTGACGCCGCGATCGATCCATAAGTTGACGATGCGCAGCAGTTCCTGCATCAGCCCGCGTTGATTCTTGGTATCGAAGTCGATCGGATAAATGTCCTGGTATTCTTTCGGCGGATTCTCCGCGTACTTGATGCTGCCGTCGGGCCGATGGCTGAACCACTCCGGATGCTCGCGCACCCACGGATGATCGGGCGAGCATTGCACCGCGAAATCGATCGCGGTTTCCATCCCCAACGCGCTCGCGGTCGCGACGAAGTGCTTGAAATCGTCAACCGTACCGAGGTCGGGATCGATCGCATCATGGCCGCCGTGCTCGTTTCCAATCGCCCACGGACTGCCGGGCGCGTTCTCCGCGCCATTGAGCGAGTTGTTGGGACCTTTGCGATTGGTCTTTCCGATCGGATGAATCGGCGGCAAGTAGACGACATCGAATCCCATGTCGGCGATCGCGGGAAGGCGTCGCTCAGCATCACGCAATGTAGCGGGCTTGTTCGGATCGGTCGTCTGCGAGCGCGGAAACATCTCGTACCACGTGCTGAAGCGCGCCTTCGGACGATCGACGGTCAGCTCGAGATAAGGTTCGTAGCGCGCGAGGCCGAAGCGTTCGCCCGCGCGCTCGGCAGCTTCGACCACGCGTGGTTCCTCGACGATTTTCAGCGCCGTTGCGAACCCATTTTGCGATGCGCGGAGTTGCTCGAGCGATCGCCCGAGGACGTCGCGATCCGATGCGGTCGCGCGGCGCACCATGCTCTCGATCAGCGCGGTGCCTTCCAACAGATCGGAGCGAACGTCGCGGCCGGCGAGAACCTTCTTTCTGAAATCCGATAGCCACGATGCGAACTGATCGGTCCACGCCTCGATGGTATAGACATAGCGGGTGTTTTCACTCGGAACGAATTCGCCACGCCATCGATCGTTGTCGAACAGCAACATCGGCGATTCGGAAAAACTCTCGTCATTCTTGCGCCGGTATTTCAGCGCCGCGCGAATGATCTGATGCCCGTCGCGAAAGATGTCGGCTTCGACGGTGCACGGCTCGCCGACGATACGCTTGGCGGGGTAGCGGCCGCCGTCGACCGCCGGTTCCACCGCCTCGATGATGATGTGGCCGAGGACCGGGGTCTGGAGTTTCACCTCGCCCGGAAGTTTGGCCTGCGCAGACTGAAGCACCATGCGACACCTGTTTCGCTTCGGGAGTCTGCCCTCGTTGGGCGTTCCGCACCGGACAGATTTCCGGTGACAAATGGCGGAACGATAGAATTATACAAGATGCGTTGCGGGGAGACGCAACAAGGTCACCGAAAAAAGACCAATTCCGGTCGGATGCTTCGCCAACGAGCCGTCCAGTCGCGCGCTGATGGGTTATGCGGCGAAGAACTTTTATCGATCGTTCTTCGAAGGATCGACGGAGTCGTAGTCTTGCGCGATCGCTTTATCGACCTCGCGCGCGAAGGTTTCATCGGCGCCGATTTTCGGGCCCAGGTAAGTTCCCCATGAGATCGACATGCGCTCCGTCCAGGTCTCGGGCTTCCATAGCTGGGATCGAATGAAGGCCTTCGCGCAGTGGAAGAAGCATTCGTGAATCGTGACGCGAGTTGCGAGCAACGCCGGCTGACCGCGCGCCGTCAGCTTGCCGAGCAGTTCAGGATCGGTGGTCAACTCCGCGACGCCATTGACGCGAAAAGTCTCGCCGGTCCCCGGCAGCATGAAGACCATCGCGACGTGCGGATTCGCGAGGATGTTTTGCAAACCGAACAGCAGCTTGTTGCCCTTGCGCTCGGGAATCACGATGGTCGTGGCGTTCTCGACCAGCACGAATCCCGGATGGTCACCCTTCGGCGACGCATCCAGATTTCCCTCCGCATCAGTGGTCGCGAGGACAAGAAATGGCGACCGCTTGATGAAGTCGATCGCCATCTCGTCGAGTTGCGGGAGCACTTTCGCGCGCACCATCTTGCCCGGTTCGCTAATGAGCGCGCGCAATTGCGCCATCGATGTGATTCGATGCTGGTCGCCGTTCGTCATTTCGTCCTACTTCTTTTCCAAATGCCCGCCGAATTCGTAGCGCATCGCGGACAGCAGCTTGTCGGCATATTCATCGGCGCCGCGCGAACTGAAACGCTGATAAAGCGCCGCGGTCAACACGTTACACGGCACGCCTTCGTCGATCGCCGCATCGATCGTCCATCGGCCTTCGCCCGAGTCGGATACTTTGCCGGCGAACTTCGCCAGCTTGGGATCCTCGACCAGTGCGGTCGCGATCAGGTCCAGCAGCCATGACGAAATGACGCTGCCGCGACGCCACACTTCCGCGATATCAGTGAGGTTGAAGTCGTACTGGTAGCGCTCCGGATTGCGCAGCGGAGTTGTCTCGGCGTCGGCGGAGCTGCCCTGATGCTTGCCGACGTTGGCGTTGCGAATGATGTTCATCCCCTCGGCGTAGGCCGCCATGATGCCATATTCCATGCCGTTGTGAACCATCTTCACGAAATGGCCCGCGCCGTTCGGTCCGCAATGTAGATAGCCGTCCTCCGCAGTGCTGCCCTTGATTTTTTCGCGCCCCGGAGTGCGCGGAACGATGCCATCCTCGCGGCCTGGCGCGAGCGCCGCGAAAATCGGATCGAGATGCTTCACGACCCCGGGCTCGCCGCCGATCATCTGGCAATAGCCGCGCTCCAGCCCGAAGATGCCGCCGCTGGTTCCCGAATCAACATAGTGGATGCCCTTGGTCTT
>DATGKG010000144.1:0-2707 GCA_035294805.1 Binataceae bacterium (SeqCode)
GTACAGAAGACCGGCCATTGAACGAACTCATCTCGCAAGCGGAGGAACAATGATTCGACGAACTATAGGCGTCACATTCACGAGCGTCGCGATTTTCGCACTGGCTATCGCGCTAACCGCATTCATGCCGCGGGCATCCGCATCGGCAGCGGAGATTGCGGAAGCGCCGCCGATTCCAGCCGATCAGATTCCGGCGCAAATCAAGAATGTGGTCGCATCGACAGATCGTCCTGCCGACGACAAAAAACTCGACGCCGGACGCCGGCCCGAGCAGATGCTGGCATTTTTCGGCATCGCACCGGGGATGCAGGTCGCCGATATCTTCGCAGGCGGCGGATACACCACCGAGCTGCTTTCGCGCGTGGTGGGACCGACCGGAAAAGTCTATTCGCAGAATGGGCCGTTCCCCGAGAGATTCAAGAAAATCGGTGAGACGTGGCACGCGCGGCTCAAAAATCCTGCGCTCAGCAATGTGGTGGCGGTCGAGAAGCCGTTTGGCGCGCCCGACATGCTGCCGGTCCCACCCAACTCGCTCGACGCCGTCGTGATGAACATGAACTATCACGACATGGTGCTGTTCAAGATCGATCGCGACAAGGTCAACGCCGTGGTGTTCAAGGCGCTCAAGCCGGGCGGCTTTTACGACATCGTCGATCACAGCGCCAAGGACGGCAGCGGCATCAAGGATGTCTCGTTGCATCGCATCGACGAAAAATTTCTGGTCGACGAAATCGAGAAGGCCGGATTCAAGCTCGCGGCAGCCTCCAGCGCGCTGCGCCATCCCGACGACGATCGCACCTGGAATGTTTTCAAGAAGCGCGGCGAGACCGACCGCTTCATGCTGAAATTCGTCAAACCGCAATGATCTGATTGGATGAAAAATCGCCTATGAGTATGAACATCGGACTGTTCGCAATGGGTATCGGCGCGTCGGCGCAGCCCGACGTCATCCGCAAGGTCGCGGAAACCGGCGAGCGCGTGGGCTTCGCGACGCTGTGGGCGGCCGAGCACGTAGTGCTCTTCGATCGGCATGATTCGAAATATCCGTACTCTGACAGCGGCAAGTTTCCGCTTGCGGCGAATGCCGACTGGCTGGACCCGTTCATCGCGCTGAGCTTCGCCGCCGCGGTCACGAAGAAAGTTCGCCTCGCGACCGGAATCTGCCTGGTGCCGGAACACAATCCGCTGGTGCTCGCGAAAGTGATCGCGAGCCTCGACACGCTGGCGAAAGGGCGCTTCGCGCTCGGCGTGGGCATCGGATGGTCCTCCGAGGAGTTCGCGGCGATTGGAATTCCGTTCGAGCGGCGGGCGCAACGAACTCGCGAATACATCGACGTGATGCGCAAGCTATGGAGCGGCGGCAGCGCGAGTCATCACGGCGAGTTCGTGAACTTCGACGATGCGGGCAGCTATCCGAAGCCTCCGCAGGGCGCGAAGGTTCCAATCATTTTCGGCGGTGAAAGCAATCCCGCTCTGCGCCGCGTCGCCGAGTACGGCAGCGGATGGTACGGCTTCAACCTCGATCCGGCCGAAGCCAAAGAGCGCATCGCGAAGCTGGAGCAACTGCTCAAACAGAATGGCCGCAAGCTGAGCGATGTCGAGCTGATCGTGTCGCCGTACACCAAGCGCATCACGCCCGACGACCTCAAGCGCTACCGCGATTTGGGCATCAGCGAGGTGGTGATGCTGGCGAACTTCGACCGCGGCGAATCAGATGTTTCCTCGCATGTCGAGCAATTGGCGAAGGAGTGGATCGCGCCGGCGTCGAAGTTGTAGTCAGAATTGTGGTGCGCGGGGCGGGACTTGAACCCGCACGGTATCACTACCACCAGCCCCTCAAACTGGCGTGTCTGCCATTCCACCACCCGCGCATCGATCGCGAATCGAAGTCAGCTCGCGCTGACGAGGGTTACTTGTTCGTCGAAGGCACCGCCGGAGCAGCCGGCGGCAACGTGTTCGGCTCGGCATTCGGCACCAGCGGGTTCGCATTTGGCTCGCCCGGCGCTGGCGCTGGGGCTTTGTTCGCGTGCTTCGACATCACGCTACCCGAGTTGCCCCCGAAAACAGTGCCTGAGGCACGCTCCGACGACATATATGCAAGATACAGCGACGTCGCGAAGAACAGCGCCGCGAGTGCGGCGGTCGTGCGCGACAGCATGTTGCCCGCGCCGCTGGCGCCGAAAACTGTGCTGCTGGAGCCTCCGAATACCGCGCCCACATCGGCGCCTTTCCCCTGCTGGAGGAGAATCAGTATCACCAACGTGACGCATATGATCACGTGAACTGCGATTACGGCCTGAACCATTAGCGATTACTACCTACGCGCCCGCACGAAAGATTTTAGCGCACGAGTCAGCCTTCAAGCTTGCCCCGCCGACCAAAGCCCCGTCAATATCAGGTTTCGCCATCAGCGAGTCAATGTTGTCGGGCGTGACGCTACCACCATAGAGGATACGGGTTTCGGCCGCCGCGCTCTTGCCCCAAAAATCGTCGAGGAATTCGCGAATCGAGCCGTGCACCAATTGCGCCTGCTCAGGCGTCGCGGTCTTGCCGGTGCCGATTGCCCATACTGGCTCGTATGCGATGACGATGGTCGCCGCGGCCTCGGCCGGAATTCCTGAAAGGCCATTATCCATCTGGCGCATGACCACTTCGACGGTCTTGCTCGCCTCGCGCTCCTGCAAAGTTTCGCCGACGCACATGATGG
>DATGKG010000145.1:0-6241 GCA_035294805.1 Binataceae bacterium (SeqCode)
GAAAAGCGTTACCGGCTTGGGCGCCGTTATCTGCGGGGCTTCGAAGCCCTCAACTGTCTCGCGATCCAATTGTTTACCCAACGTCCTCTCCAATCTCCCGAGCGTCGCCCGCTCCTCCGGAGTAACGAGGCTGAGCGCCTCGCCAGATTTGCCCATGCGGGCCGTTCTACCGATGCGATGGATGTAATTCTCCGACTCATCGGGCAGATCGTAATTGATTACGTGAGATACATCGGGGATATCAAGACCCCTCGCTGCGACATCAGTCGCCACCATCACGCGATAGGTTCGGCTCTTGAATCCGGCCAGCGCCGCATTGCGCTGACTCTGCGATCGATCACCATGAATCGCGACCGCTTTAATGCCGCTGCGCACCAGCAATCGCGCCACCCGATCGGCGCGCGAACGCGTGCGGGTGAAAACGATCGCGCTTTCGACCTCGTGCCGTTTGAGGATCTCGATGAGCATCGCGCCTTTGTTGTCGGCGCTAACCGGGTAGATGGTCTGATGGATAGTCGAGGGCGGGGTCGCTTTCGCCCCCACGCTCACATGCTCCGGGTTGCTCAGGAACTCGCGCGCAACTTGCGCGACACCCGAGCCCATCGTCGCGGAGAACATCAGCGTTTGGCGCTTGCTCGGCACCGTCCGCATGATACGCCGAAGCTGCGGCAGGAAGCCCATGTCGAGCATGCGATCGGCTTCGTCGACGACGACGATTTCGACTTGATTGAGTTTCACGGTGCCGCGCTCGAGGTGATCATTGAGGCGTCCGGGACATGCAACCAACACGCTCGCGCCGACGCGAAGATCATGCAACTGACGACTCATCGAATCGCCGCCCACGATCAGCGCCGCCTTAAGCCGCGTGTTGCGGGCCAGAATGCTGAACTCTTTGGCTACTTGCGCCGCGAGCTCGCGCGTCGGCACAAGGATCATCGCGCGGATCCCAGTGGGCGATTTCGCTGCGCCGTTGCCATTGTGAGCTGCGCCATTCGCTTCCGCATGATGCGCCGCCGCAGCCGCATGAGGATGGCCGCCCGCGCGTTTGCCATGCAGCTTGTCAATGAGCGGGATGAGGTACGCGGCGGTCTTGCCGCTGCCAGTCTCAGCGGTCGCGATCAGATCACGCCCCGACATCGCAACCGGAATCGCTCCGGTCTGAATCGGGGTGGCCTGATGATGGCCGCGGTCTTTAATTGAACGAGCTAGTTCGGGTGATAAGGAAAATTCAGTAAACGACAAAATGCCTCTCGGTCCAGATCCAGCGGATTCCCGTTGGCGCTAGGCCGAACGAATGGTTCTGTATTGGTTGGATGGTTGGCGGTCGCGGAATCCGATCGCGCGCTTAGCCTTTATTGGCTTCTGCACCAAATGTATGGATGCTTGCTCGATGAGTCAACTGGGTATCGGAAAAGAAGCCAAATGATGAAAACTCGCGCGGATTGTTCTAGGTGCGCGTTACGACGCTGACGACACGCCAAAGACTCCTGCCGAAGCCGTTGCGCGGATGAAACGTTAGTCCGACATTGTGTCGCCATTGGCATAGTAACACACCTAGAAGCGGCTAATCTAAAAGAAGTATCAGCCGAAACTGGCCCACATCTTGCGGTAACTCGCTGTCGGGGGAGTGCGTGGAATCCGACCTACGCAAGCAATTGAGATATGTCCGCGCCGACGCCAACCGAAGCACAATCCGACGCAGCCGATCTGGCGCGGATTCGTGACCATTGGACGCCTAGAATCATTCAGGCCGGTGCGGTCTACGTCGGCGGTTTCCAGGTCGCCTATTTGTGGCATGACTACGGTATCGCTCCCTCCTTCGCGCTCTACCTTCATGTCTTGAATGTCTCGATCGCTATGGGTGGGTTTGTTACATGCCTTTTCCCCTTGGGCCGCACCTACGGACGCTCCATCAGCTTCTGGGGACTCACCCTGCTCGTCGTGAGTATGCTCAAAATCTCCGTCCTCACCGGCGATAATGACTGGTTCTATGTCACCCTTGGCCTGCTCTCGCTGGGAACCTCGGCGATGATGCCGTGGGAGTTCGAATGGCAGGCTGCGCTCAATGCGGTCGTGGTTGCGATCGTCTACATGCATTGGCGCTACGTCCCGGACTCTGCCGCCTCAGTTCATTGGACGATGATCTTCATGGGAGTGGTGATTTCGCAGACCGCGACGGCGCTCGGCCAAGGCTATCGGCGTCAGCTGGATGAGGCGCGCCTGGATGCGCTGGCGGCCTCGCGAGCCAAATCGACCTTTCTATCCAGTATGTCGCATGAGATCCGCACCCCTATGAATGCGGTGCTCGGTATGGCCGACCTGCTCCTCGACACCGAACCTACCGACGAACAGCGTCACTACCTCGACGTGATGATTTCCAACGGCAACTCGCTGCTCGAACTTATCAACGGCATCCTCGATCTGGCACGGATCGAAAGCGGCCGTATGAATATCGAGAAAAGCGATTTCGACGTCACTGAATTAATCGACAACACGATTGCCACCTTTGGCGTCGCCGCGCACACCAAGAGCCTCGAGTTGATTTCGCGTATCGCGCCGGATGTTCCCGATCGTTTGATCGGCGATCCGCTGCGCGTACGTCAGGTGTTGATCAACCTCGTCGGCAACGCAGTGAAGTTCACCGCCGAGGGACAGGTCGTGCTGGAAGTTTGCCGCGACCCCGATTCGAGCGAGCCAGGCGATCTGCGCTTCGCCGTGTCGGATACCGGGATCGGAATTCCGGCGGACAAACTGGAGACGATTTTCGCCAGCTTCACGCAGGCCGATTCTTCGACTACGCGCCAGTATGGCGGGACCGGGCTCGGACTCGCGATCGTGAAACGGCTGGTTGGCCTGATGGGCGGACGAATCTGGGTCGAAAGTGTGCCCAATGAGGGCAGCACCTTCTTCTTCACGGTCAAATTCGGCGTCGTCCCTGGAACGAGTGTGTCGTCCGCGCGTCCGATGCTCGATTTGACGGGCGAGCGCGTGCTGGTGGTCGACGACAACCACATCAATCGGCTCATCGTACGCGAAATGATTTCGCATTGCGGAGCGGAGGTCACTGAAGCTGCTTCCGGAGCCCACGCACTCGAAGCAATGCGACTCGCGCTGGAAGCCAATCGGCCGTTCAGGATCGTTTTACTCGACATGCGGATGCCTGCGATGGACGGGCTCGAGGTCGCGCGCCGCATCCGCCGGCAGAAATTGCCCGGCCAGCCGCTCATCATGATGTTGTCGTCCGAGGACTTCAAACCACAATTGCCCCGGGTTCGTGAATTGGGCCTCGACGCCTACATGGTCAAGCCGATTACGCGCAAGCGGCTGTTTGAAGCGATCGGCCACGTCCTGAGCGAGCCGGGCCACCATGCTCCAGGCGCTGCCGCATCGCGCGAAGTCGTCGAGTCAGCGGATGCGCCACCGCCCCCAGTCGCCGCATCGAACATTTTGATCGCCGACGATTCGCCCGACAACCGGCTGCTGATCGCCGCGTATCTGAAGAACGAACCGTACCGAATCGAATACGCCGAGAATGGAAACGTGGCGATCGAAAAGTTCACGGCCAACCGGTACGACGTGGTTTTCATGGACGTGCAGATGCCCGAGATGGATGGGCTGTGCGCGACCCGTATCATCCGCAAGTGGGAAGCCGCGCACGGCCGCACCCGCACCCCGATCGTTGCGTTGAGCGCGGCGGCGCTCGAAGAAGACGTGCGCCAAGCCATCGAGGCGGGATGCGATCTACACGTGAGCAAGCCGGTCAAGAAACGGGTGCTGCTGGAAACGATCCGTCACGCTGCGGAGCTGATGCCGGCGCATTCCGACGATTCCGCGTCCGCGGCGGCCCGCTAAACTATCCGCGATACTCCGGGAATACTGGGGAGCGCGGCGCTCGCGGACCAACTCATCAGGGCCGTGTTGATTCAAGGCGGAAACAGGCACAGATGGCCTGTCTCCGCCTTTGTCATTGGCCGCA
Organism: Binataceae bacterium (SeqCode); assembly: GCA_035294805.1. Taxonomy (GTDB): domain Bacteria; phylum Desulfobacterota; class Binatia; order Binatales; family Binataceae; genus DATGKG01. The sequence goes on from DATGKG010000145.1 coordinate 3,977, forward strand.
ACTAAATGATTCGAGGTGGTTCAGGTTGAACGCGTTTAAGCGTTACTGCGTCGCGCGCTATGCGTTCCTGCGGAATTGGCTCAGCAACTTCCGCAACCAGCCGCGAAAGCGGTTCATCAGCAGCAAGCCTTATCCGTACTGTCGTTTCGATTAGCGGACGAACTTCGCGCTCCTCGCGTTTTTCGCGCCACTCGTGAGCATCACTATCCCAAATCGAAGTTTTTCCGACGAAATATATGCGCCACGTTTTTCCATCCTCTCCGCCGAACCACATCAAGGCAGCTGCCGGACCATCGGGAAAAGTTCCATCTTCGTACGCTGATCGGAGGAACGGCACAGCAGCTTCATATCGAATCCCGCTTTCTAGCAACAACTTTTCGATCATCAGAATGTCATGCGAGATTGCATCTAAGGTCGCGGTGAATTGGCTGATTCTTGGACCAGCAGTTTCGAGAATTTTCGACAACAACGGTGAATTTACTTTGGGAGTCTCCATGAACTCTCCTAAGGGTTAAAGAAAACCGTTTCTTCGAGGACTCAACCTCTGCCCACCCAGTCAAGGGCTAGGAACCCACTCAAGGACGCGACAGCCGTGCACGATCAGGCGCACGGGTCGATTGTCTTTTACCAACAACCAGAATTGGCCGCAATGCGGCGTCTACTGACGGCACCAGTTGGCGGGGCGGACTGGAGAAAGTTGACCCGGGTCAAAATTCTCGATAAATCCTCCACCTACCGCGAGGAGGTGTCCGATGTTCCTTCGCAATTGCTGGTATGCCGCGGGATGGAGCCGCGGTTTCGCGCCGGAAGTTCTCACCCCGGCCACCATCCTGAACGAACCAATCGTTATCTATCGCAAATCAGGCGGAGAAGCTGTCGCGCTCGCCGATCGATGCTGCCATCGGTTCGCGCCGCTCTCGATGGGACGCCTCGAAGGCGACAACCTCCGCTGCATGTATCACGGACTGAAGTTCGCGCCGTCGGGCAAATGCATCGAGATTCCTGGCCAGCCCAAGATTCCACCGCAAGCATGCGTGCGCAGCTACCCCGTCATCGATAAATATTCGGTCGCGTGGATCTGGATGGGGGATGCGGCGCGCGCCGACGAGTCATTGATTCCTGAATTCGTCGGCGTCGACGATCCGACCTGGGCGATGAAGCCCGGACGCATGGACTACAATGCCAACTACGTCCTCATCAATGACAATCTGCTCGACCTCTCGCACATCGCGTTTCTGCACAACAAAAGTCTCGGCGCCAGCTTCACGCCCGACGGAGTCTCGCGGCCGAACATTCACAAAACCGCACGCGGGGTAAAAATCGAAAACTGGATCAATAGCGGTCCGTCACAAATGTCGTCGACGCTCAGTAAAGGAAGAATCGATATCTGGCAGACCTACGAGTTTGTCGTTCCCGGCGTCTTCCTGCTGCACGCCGATTTTTATCCGCAGGGCACGGCGGCGAAATTCCCCGAGCGCGAACCCATCGGCGTCGAGCCGATGCATCGGCAGTTCACCTGCCAGACCGTGACGCCGCTCACCGACGATCGGACCTGCTACTTTTTCGCCTACGGTCCGTGGGCGCGCGAGCCGCAGCATGCCGAGACGCTGTACCAGCTCGGGCTCAAGGCATTCAACGAAGACCGCGTGATGATCGAGGCGCAACAGCGCAACATCAATCTCGCGCCTGACGCGAAGATGCTCACCATCGCGATCGACAGTGGCGTCGCGCAATTCCGCCGCATGATGGACGATATGATCGCGTCCGAGCGGCAAAACGAAAACACCGCCGCCGCAGGACGATGATGCGAACCGCAGGAGCGGCAATCGTCGAACTCGGGCGCGCCGAGCGCAACAAGCGCGACAAGCGCGACCGTCTCATCCGCGCCGCGCGCGAGCTGTTCATGCGCAAGGGCTTCGCCGCGACCACGACAGGCGAGATCGCGGAGCTGGCCGAGGTTGCGAAGGGCACGCTTTTCTTCCATGCGAAATCGAAGGAAGCGCTGCTCGTCATGATGTTTCAGGAAGAAGTCGGCGCCGCGATCCGGCGCGCATTCGCCAACGTGCCGGATGCGCCGTTTCTCGAGCAGCTCATGCACGTGTTCGGGGTTATGCTGCGACAGAACCAGCGCGACCTCCGTCTCGCGCGCATCTTCGTCAAGGAGATGGCTTTTGTGCGCGGTGATCGTCACGGCATCGATGTGGTCATGAACGATCTCTTCGCGCGCCTGGGCGACCTTATCGAGCGCGCGAAGGATCGCGGCGA
>DATGKG010000146.1:0-4826 GCA_035294805.1 Binataceae bacterium (SeqCode)
CACGCGCCGATGCCTGCCGCTTCGTCTTCAGTTCAAGAACCGCTACGCGAATCTGTTCGAATGCTTCCTCGATCGAGCTTTGCACCAGGAGCCTGCCGGCCTCGACGCGTGAGGTTCCGGGCGTGAGCGTGTCGTCGTCGCGCACCGGCAGATCGTCGAGCGAGCGAGCCAGAAGCTTGTGATCGGTTGGATGGACGAAGATCGCGGTAGGACTTTCCGGCGCGAGCGCCTTGAGCGCCGACCTCACCGAGCGAAGAACAAATTCCGCACGGATATCATCGCGCTCGGCCAGACGCGCGGAGATCGCGAGCGCGAGGTCGACGCAAAATCCCTCCGCCTCCATGAGTGTCTGCGCGCATTGAGCTTCGAAACGAGCGAGCGCATCGCGCAACGCAGCGGCCGCCTGCTGCATCTCGGCGAGGCCATCCGCATGTCCGCGCTCGATGCCCTCGCGATGCGATTGCTCGAGCAACTGCTGCGCTTCGACTTGTGCATCATCACGCCCGCGTGCGATGCCTTCGGCGATTCCGCGCGCGACCGCATCGTTGAATGCCGCCGCGAGTTGCGCTTCGCGTGCGCGATCGGCGGCGCGTTGCGAGTCGTCAAGCTTGCGCAGGAGTGGAAATGCGTAGGGTGTCGCCTGAGTCGTCATGCCGCGTTCGCCTCGCGATGCGCACCGTTGCCGTTGCCATTGCTATGCGCAATGCCGTTGGCGCTTGCCTCGATCGGATTTTCCGCGAGCCACTTGCGCAAGATGGCCGCTGCCGCCTCGGGATTGCGCTCGACCTCGAGGTTCACGCGCTTTTTGGTCTCCTCGAAGTCGGACTGCTCGCGATCGACGACTGGAGCCGGCATGGGTTCGCCCGGAAGGCTCGGCTCCGGCGCGGGAGTCTCGCTTTTCGTCGGCGTTTCTTTCTCGGCGCTCTTTGGAGATGCCTCACGCGCGGCGCGGCGATTGGCCAGTTTGCGGCTGATGGAACGCTTGATCATCCACAACATCAGGAGGACCAGCAGGAAGCCCGCGCCAATCGCACCATATAGATGAAGCGGGTCGGCCATCAGCGAACGCAGTTGGGTAACCGGATTCGGCACCGGCGGAACATACGGCTGAGAAAGCGCCGCACTTTGAATGTCGACCAGATCGCCGCGCGTGAGGTCGGCGCCCACCGCCGCTACGACGAGGTTCTTAATCGACTTGAGGCGCTCGTCATCCAGCGGCTTGAAATGTCCGCCGTCGTAGGTGCCGTCGAGCACCGCCGCGACCGTTATGCGTTTGATCCTTACCGGCGCAGTGACGGTATTGGTTTCGTGACTCGAGGGCTGGTAGTTGACGATGTCCTTGCGCGACATCTCATCGAGTTTGGGCGGCGCCTGGGTTTCGATTCTGGTCGGCGCGGGTTTGCTGGAAGTATCGTCCTCCGCGCCGGGCTGCGCCGAAGCGTCGGAGAACGGCTTCGCGCTTCCGCTCGGCAGGTTCGAGGTCAGACCCGGAATGCCGCCGCCGGCAAGGTCGCTCCCCGGCGGCGATTGCGAATGTTCTTCGCTGACGATCGCTTGGTCACCTTTTCCATACAATTTGTCGGTGCTGGTCACGCGCGACGCGTCGATATCGACGGCGACCTGCACCGCGTAGCGCCCGTCGCCCATGATGCGACCCAGCAGCGCGGATACTTTGGTTTCGAGGCGATGCTCAAAGTCGTTGCGCAGGCGCATCGCCTCGCCCAGCTCGCCATCGCGGTTTTGCGCGGGATAAAGGATCGCGCCGTCGTTGCCGGTCACCGTGATCGAATTGACGTCGAGTCCGCGCACCGAAGTCGCCACCAGATTCGCGATCGCGGCCGCCATCGCGGCGTCGACCGTCGCGCCGGTTGCGGTGGTCAACATCACTGAGGCGCGCTCGGCTTCCGCCGGTCCCAGCGCGAACGGCGACGGACGCCCCATCGCGAGCATCACGCGCGCGCTGTCGATGCCGCGGATATCCATGATGGTGCGTTCCAGCTCACCCTGAAGCGAGCGCTGATAGTTCACCTGCTCATCAAAGTCGCTCTGCCCCATGGTGGAATGATCGAAGAGGCTGAAGTCTTCGGCGCCGCCGGAAAATCCCGGACTTGACTCGAGCAGCGCATGCGCGCGACTCCATTCGCGCGACGGCACCATGATGGAATCGGGTCCGAGCGTGAAATCGATGTCGTTGTGGCGCAGGCGCAGGGCGAGCGCGGTGCGATCTGAAGGGCTCAGGTTGGCGGCGATGATCACCGGCGCCCCCGGTTTGATCACATACAACGCCGCGCAGATTCCGGCCGCGAGCGCGATCGTTCCCGCGATCAAGTTGAAGAGCGGACGATTGCCCTCGCGAAAGGTCCCGATCGCCTTGATGAGTTCGCTCAAATATGTCTGCAACTGCTGCATCTTTCAGCGCTCAAACCTGCAGGTTCTCGATCTCCTGATACGCGGCCAGCGCGCGATTTCGGATCGCCATCGCGACCTGAAAAGTGGTGTCGGCTTTTTCGGATGCGAGCACCGCGTCGGTCAGGCCAACTTTCCCCTGCGCATAGCCGGCCGCCATCTGGTCGGCGTTCTTGAGCGTGTCGCTGACCTGCTGGACGATCTGTTCGAAGCCATTGGTCGGCGTCGTGCCGGACGCGCGCTGCGGCGTAATGGGCGCGAGGTCCGCAATGCCCTGACTTGGTATGACGACGCTCATCGGCTTACTTCAGAAGATCGATCGTTTTGAGCGCCGCGGCGTTGGCGGTTTGTACCACTGACAGATTCGCCTGGTACGAGCGGGAGGCCTGCATCATGTCGACCATTTCGTAGACCGGATTGACCGCGGGCTCCTTGACCACCCCCGATTCGTCGGCGAAAGGATTGGAGGGGTCGTACACTGCGCGCGGCGGCGTCTGATCGGTCACCACCTCGGCGAGCTTCACGCCGAGCCCGTCGCTGTTGCCGACTTGCGCCGGTTCGAAAACCGGGATGCGCCGCTGATATGGGCCGCCGTCGGGTGAATTGATCGAATCGACGTTGGCCAGGTTCTGCGCGATCAGCGTGATGCGCTGCGACTGCGCGCCCAGCGCGCTGTTGGCGATGCCGATGATGCTGTCGAGTCCCACGTGTCCCCCTAAACCTCAAAACGTGGCTAGCTGCTGGCGGTTGCGCTCTTCAGCCGGCCGATCGAATCTCCATAAAGCTTCAGCGTTGCGACGTAGCTCAGCGAGTTCTCGTACGACTTCGCGAGCTGCTCGTTGACGTCGATGTCGTTGCGGTCGATGCCTACGTTTTCGCGCGCGAGAGTGGTCTCGAAGGAAGAAGTATCGGACTGCGCGCCGTCCCCGTTTTCGACCACCTGCTTCAGCGCCGCGTCAAACTTGATATCGCGCGCGAGATAGCCGGGTGTGTCGGCGTTGGCGACATTACCGGCCAGTAGTTCGGCACGCGCCGCGCGCACCTGGAGCGCGGCCGCCATCACCTGCTGTTCCGGCTGTAGGATTTCCATACCTGCCGGTAGAGCAAGCGTCGGGCCAGAGCGCTTACAATTACATCAGCTGGGAATTTTCCGTCGCCGGCGGTAAGCAGTAGGAGAATTCTCTGCCGTTTGTAGGATTTCGCATCAAACCGATGAGCAAGGCATTTGCCCCGCGATCATGGAAAACTGTCCTCGATGGATACGCCGTATCCGCCCCGCATCGACAGTACGCAAACCGTATAGAAACTATCCACCCTCGAAAAATGTGGATATCGCGAAAGTCGTCGATCCAAATTCACTGGAGCAGGATGGTTTGGCCGGGCACAATGGAACCTCGGGACAAACCGAGGGGCGATTAGCAGGAGAGACAACCTTGCCTTACCTGACATTCAGGCAGCGCGATTTTGAGGTGTTTTCGGTCGAGGGCTTCAGCGCGCGCATGGAACTCATCTATCGGCATATCCGGCCGAGGCTGGTGAAACTCGGCGACGACCTGGCGCCCGAGCTCTCGCGCAGGCTGCACATGGAATTCTTTCCGCACGTCGCCAAGCATGCGCGCCGAACCGTCAATCCTCCCGCGGAGACGTGGGCGGCATTCGGGCCGTCGCCCAAAGGCTACAAACGGTATGGTTATCTTGCATTGTGTATTTCGCGCGCCGGACTGCATGCGCGTGCGGTGGTGAAGACCGAAGCGGACCATCGCGACGAGATAGGCGCGAAGCTCCGCGCGAAGGCATCCGACCTGGCGAAATCGTTTCGCGGCACGAAGATCGCGCACTATGAGAAGTGGGATCTCGCGCGTCTGCCGGCGACCACCGCGGCCGATCCCCCCTTCTTCGAATTGATCGCCGATGCGTTCACAAAAAAAACCAGCGTCCTCGATGTCGGCTTCGGATGGAGGGTTCACGATGCGCTGCGCCTCGAGCGCGCGGAACTCCTCGACGCATTCGCCGAGCTCGAGCCGCTCTATCGCGTGCTCCGTTCGGTTTCATAATCGGCGATGGTCGATCAACCCCAGCACGACCCGGACATCTACAAGGGCACCGCGTGGTATTACTCACGCTTTCGTCCGCGTTATCCCGAAACGCTGCTTACGCTTCTGCGCGATACCTTCAGTCTCGATGGTCGCGGCAGGCTGCTCGACCTCGGATGCGGTCCCGGAACGGTGGCGCTTCGCATCGCGCATTTGTTCGAGCATGTGATCGCGATGGATCCCGAGCCCGATATGCTGACCGAGGCAAGGGCTCAGACTGAGCGCGCGGGCGTTTCGAATATCGAGTGGCGTCGCGGCAGCTCTGAAGACCTCTCGCCGGCGCTCGGCAATTTCCGCCTCGTCACGATGGGAAATTCATTTCACTGG
>DATGKG010000147.1:0-2283 GCA_035294805.1 Binataceae bacterium (SeqCode)
CATGCGATCGGCGAGAAGTCCACCCGCTTCGAGCATACGGTCACTCGCGCAAATGCCTATTTATCCGCCGGCGCCGATTGCGCATTCGTTCCCGGGCCATCGGATGCCGCGACGATTGGAAAGCTTGCCGCCGCCATCGAAGGACCGATCAACGTGATGGTGCTGCCCGGGATGCCCAGCGCGCCGGAACTTCAGAAGCTCGGCGTCGCGCGCGTCAGCATGGGCGGTGGCCCCGCGCGCGCTGCGCTGACTGCGACCCGTCGCATCGCGGAGGAGCTGCTGCGCAACGGAACCTATTCGGAATTTACCAGCGACATCATCAGCCACATGGAGATGAATCAGTTGCTGACCCCGAAAACCTGATAGGCATCGCTTCGCCAACTAACCAGTCTCGCTCGAAATAGGCTATTTTCCGACCTGCGGAAGCAACGAGCCCGCGGGAGAAAAAAGACATGAGACTGGAAAACAAAATCGCAATCATCACCGGTGCGGGCTCAGGCATGGGGCGCGCCGCTTCGCTGCTATTCGCCAAGGAAGGCGCGAAGATCGCCGCAGTGGACATCAATGCCGAGGCCGCCGAAGAAACCGCCAAGCGGATCAAATCGGAAGGCGGCAACGCATTCTCGATGCGCGTGGACGTTTCGAAATCAGCCGACACCACCGCGATGGTCGATGAAACCATCAAGCGCCTCGGCGTGCCGAACGTCCTCTACAACAACGCGGGAATCGAGGGCGAAGGCGGCTTCCTCGCGCAATTGAGCGAGGAGGCATTCGACCGCGTCATCGCAATCAACCTGCGCGGCGTATGGCTTGGGATGAAGGCGGCGCTCCCGCACATGATCAAAAATGGCGGCGGCTCGATTATCAACACCGCCTCGATCGCGGGACTGGTGGCGAACAAAGGTGCGGCGGCGTATTGCGCGTCGAAGGCGGGCGTAATCGCGCTGACCCGCGTAGCTGCGATGGAATACGGACGCTACAACATCCGCGTGAATGCGATTTGTCCGGGCGCCATCGATACGCCGATGGTGGAGCGCATCAACGCGGCCTCCGGTGCGCCTGCGAACAGCGGCGCGCGCACGTCGTTCTTCGGCCGCGTCGGCAAGCCCGAGGAAATCGCGAAGACCGCGTTGTTCCTCGCGAGCGACGATTCGTCATTCGCGACCGGCGCGCCGTTCATCATCGATGGCGGCTGGACAGTGAGCTGACCTAACCCCTAGCCCCTTCCCCTACTGGGAAGGGGAACCAGAAAAAAATTATGGAAGCATCAATCACTCGGCTGAAGGACAAAGTCGCGATCGTCACCGGATCGGCGCAGGGCATCGGACGCGCGATCGCGATGCGGCTGGCGAGCGAAGGCGCGAAGGTTGCCATCGCCGACCTCGATCTCGAGGGCGCGACGCGTACCGCTAATGAAATAAAAGCGGCCGGCGGAAGCGCGATCGCGGTGAAGCTCGACGTGAGCCGCATTCAGGATGCGATCGATGGCGCGGATCGCGTTGAACGCGAGCTCGGGCCCATCGACATCCTCGTCAACAACGCCGGCTGGGACATCGTCGAGCCGTTCGTCGACAGCAAACCCGAGACCTGGGACAAGGTCATCGCGATCAACTATCGCGGCGTGCTGAACCTCTGCAAAGCCATCGCGCCGCGAATGCAGCAGCGCAAGCACGGCAAGATCGTTTCGATTTCCTCCGATGCGGCGCGCGTCGGCTCGACCGGCGAGGCGGTGTATGCGGGATGCAAAGCCGCGATCATCGGATTTTCGAAAACGCTGGCGCGGGAGGTGGCGCGCTACGGCATCAACGTCAACGTCGTGTGTCCCGGCCCCACGCAAACGGCCCTGCTGAAGACTGCGATGGCGGGGCGCGAGGGCGTGCTGGATGCGATGGCGAAGGGCATTCCGTTTCGCCGCCTCGGGCAGCCCGAGGACCTTGCTGGCGCGGTCGCGTTCTTTGCGTCGTCGGATTCGGATTACGCGACCGGACAGGTGATCAGCATCAGCGGCGGATTGACGATGGCTGGGTAACGGGTAAGACATTGTGTTGTACTTGCCTACATCCTGATTCCATAGCCGACAGCAGGTCGGTGACCGCCGAAAAATAAAATTCGCGCCGACCCCCGCCAACCCTTGGACTCGATTCCGGGAGTGGGCACAATCCGAAGAGTGCAGGAAAAACCGGGTCGCCTGAAAAAAGCTTCCATCGCGCGCGCACCCAGGCGCGGCGCCGGACGCCAAGCAAAAATCCGCGCGCTGGCGCCGGCCCAGCGCTACGATGCCAA
>DATGKG010000148.1:0-10911 GCA_035294805.1 Binataceae bacterium (SeqCode)
CTATCTCGCGCAATGGCTCATGGGCGACGCTCCGCAATCGGTTTCAGCCGCGCTTTCACATCACGACGGCTTGGACGATATGGCCGACATTCGTCTGATGTTTCCCGGCGACCGCGTAGCCAGGATTCATCTGTCATGGCGCGCGCCGGTCCGCCGCACCTCGACGATTCTGTATGGCGACAAGGCGCTGCTGGAAATCGAGGGCGACCGCGTCATCCTGACCGAGCGCTCAGGCAGAGCGGAGGATTTGTCGGTCGCGGATGCTGCTGACGATTCGTATCATGCGGTATGGTTCGGCAAGGTAGCCGAAGATTTCGAGCGCGCGTTAACGGCCGGCCCGACGAACGACGCTAGCTCGACGAATCTCGCCGAAGCGCGCGGCGCCTTGGCGCTCATACTCGCGTCGCGCGAAGCTTCCTTGGGAGGCTCGCGTGTCCTGCTCGGTTGAGCAGAGATTGTCTTAGTCGGTCCTACCCAACTGATGGGGGATGGAAAGTCGCGGTCCACATCGTATTGACTTTCGCCCGCGACTAAATAAGGTTAAGGACAGATTAATTGACCGACAGGTTAGGCATCCCGAGGCCCACACGCCTCGGCATGATGTTCGATCGGTGTGTCGGTCATTTCGGTGGGGTGTGGAAGTGGCGGAGGTTGGAACCGGGTGCCGTGGACCCCGGCGCGGTGTCATCGAGCACAGGTTTGTCCCCAAGGGATTTGAACTTCGATTTTTTATGGGAGCTTCTCAAGCCAAGGTGTCATCGCAAGAGAGCCAAGCGCAGGATTCGCGCGACGAAATCCTCAAGGCCGCGATGCATCTATTCGCCAACCGCGGCTTCCACGAGACTTCGATGTCCGAGGTCGCGCGCGAGGCGCGGGTCAGCAAGGCGCTGATTTTCTGGCACTTCAAAACCAAGGAGGAGCTGTTTCTCGCGGTCCTCAATCGCCTGTTGGAGCCATATTTCATCGATTTCGCGGAAGAATCGCAGCAGCTCGACGAGCGCCAGCAGACCCTCAAGCTGGTCGAGTTCTACCTGCTTTTCGTCAGCGACAATGCCAGCTCGGTGCGATTTTTCCTGGCTCAGCTGCTGCGCGAGCAGAAGATTTCCGACGCGCTCAGCGAGCAGGTGATGAAGCTGTACTCGAGCTATCGCGCGATGCTGGTGGAACTCATCGGGCGCGCACGCGAAAAAGGGCTGTGCGAAACCGGTCTCTCGCCGGAAACCGCCGCATCGTTCATAGTCTCCGCCCTCAACGGACAGCTGATCGAGTTTCTGTTCATGGGCGGCGGCGCCATCAATCCCCAATCCGCCATCGAGATGGTCGACGAATGGCTATTCAGGGAAACCCACAAACGCAATCCCGCCGGCGGCAAAGCCGTCGCCTGAACTGGTCGCCCCCAACCTCAAGGAGCCCACAGCTATGCGGATGCCGCTCAAACAGATGATGGACCTCGGACGCTACATGCGCGCGAAAAAGCGCAGTCGCGAGCAATATTTCCCGCTGGTCCTGATGCTCGAACCGCTCCACGCCTGCAACCTCGCCTGCGTCGGATGCGGCCGGATCGTGGAATACAAGGACACGATCCGCGACATGATGCCGCTCGAAGACGCGCTTTACGCCGCACAGGAATGTGACGCGCCGATCGTCTCGATCTGTGGCGGCGAGCCGCTGATGTACAAGCATATCGCGCCGCTGACGAATCGTCTTATCGAAGAGCAGAAGCGTCACGTCATGATTTGCACCAACGCCATTCTGCTCGAGCGATTCGTGAAGCAGGTCGCTCCCAGCCCATACCTGAGCTTCAATGTCCATCTTGACGGAATGAAAGAGACGCACGATCGCGTAGTCGACAAGCAAGGCGTCTTCGACACCTGCGTGAAGATGATCAAGATGCTCAAGGAGAAAGGCTATCGCGTGCAGACCAACACTACGGTCTTTCGCGAAACAACTGCCGATGAGCTGGAAGAATTAATCAGGTTCCTCACCGGCTTGGGTGTCGATGGGATGCTGCTGACGCCCGGCTATCACTATCAGGTGCTGACCAATGACGACATTTATCTGACCAAGGATGAGATGCCGTACAAGTTCAAGCGCGTCCAGAAGCTCGCGGATAGCTATAAAATTATCAACACGCCGATCTATCTCGACTACTTAGCCGGCGATCGTGACCTTACCTGCAGTCCGTGGACTACAGTCACGCGTAATCCGCAAGGATGGAAGGGACCCTGCTATCTCATCACCAACGGGCACTATAAGACATTCAAGGAACTGCACGCGGCGACGGATTGGGAATACTACCGCACCAAGCAGGACATCCGATGCCGCGACTGCAAGCTTCATTCGGGCTTCGAGGGCACTGTAGCTCTCGAGTTTGGCAAGAGTCTTAAGGACTCGTGGCGGATGGTGCGCCACTACATAGCCTAGCTCTGTTCTTTCTCTGACCCCTTCCCTAAAGGCAAGGGGTCAGGGGCTAGGTCTTCTCGGGTGGGGAAGGCACTCAGTGTTCGAACTGCACGAATATTTAAAAGAACGCGCGGCTCTTATCGAACGTGCGCTTGCGTCCGCCGTGCCGGCGCATGACGGCCTGGAGGCGCGCTTGTTCGAAGCTATGCGCTACAGCCTCCTCGATGGTGGCAAGCGGCTGCGGCCCATCCTGGCTCTCGCGTCGTGCGAGGCAGTAGGCGGTTCCATCGACGATGCGGTGAACTATGCCTGCGCGCTCGAAATGATCCATACCTACTCACTCATCCATGATGACCTTCCGTGCATGGATAACGATGACCTTCGCCATGGCAAGCCGACCAATCACAAGGTCTATGGCGATGCTATGGCGACATTAGCCGGTGACGCGCTCCTGACTGATGCCTTCGCGGCAGTCGCTCGGTTGTCATTCGCAAAGAAGCAGCCGGAGGTTGCGCTGGAAGTGATCGCGGAACTCTCCGATGCTGCCGGTTCACCCGGAATGGTATCTGGCCAGGTCATCGATCTGCTCGGTGAAGGCCGTCAGATGAACCTCGAGCAGCTCGAATACCTGCATAGCAAGAAGACCGGTGCACTGTTCCTCGCGAGTGTTGTGGGTGGCGCGCGTCTGGGTGGCGCTAACTCCGTGCAGATCGATTCGCTATCGAAGTACGCGCGCGCGCTAGGTCTTTGCTTTCAGGTCGTCGACGACCTTCTTGACGTTGAAGCTTCTACCGAGCAGATGGGCAAGCGCACCAACAAGGACCAGGCTGCCGGCAAGAACACCTATCCTATGCTGATGGGAATCGAGCAGTCGCGCGCGCTGGCTCGAGATCTCGAAAGCCGCGCGCAAGCCGCGCTGTCGTCGTTCGACCATCGCGCCGAGCCGCTGCGCGCCATCGCAAATTTCGTAGTGGAGCGAAAGCATTGAGCGCCAAGGCCGCCATCGCAACCGAGCACGCGCACTCGCGGCAGGCTTTTCTGATTAAGCCGCGCGAACTGGTGATGCGCGACGTCGTGCCGCCTCATCCGGGGCCGGGCGAGGTGCTCATCGAGGTCAAGTGCGCGCTCAGTTGCGGCACCGATTTGAAGGCGTTTCGCCGTGGCCATCCGATGTGGCCGATGCCGACGCCGTTCGGTCATGAGTTCTCCGGCATCGTTGTCGAAGTGGGCGAGGGCGCTAACAACTTCAAAGTTGACGACGCGATAATGGCCGCGCCGACCGCGCCCTGCGGAATCTGTTTCTACTGCCAGCGCGAACAGGAAAATCTTTGCGCGCAGGCGATGGAGAAGATGCTGCTCGGCGCGTATGCGGATTATCTGCTGGTCCCCGCGCACATCGTTCGGCAGAACGCATTCCACAAGCCCGACGATCTATCGTTCGAAGAGGCCGCGCTGTTGGAGCCGCTCTCGTGCGTGGTGCATGCGCAGGAAGTCGCGCAGCCGCAAGCGTTCGAGAGCGCGCTGATCGTCGGCGCGGGCCCATTCGGATTGCTGCATCTACTCGCGCTGCGCGAGCGCGGCGTGCGCGAGGTCGCGATCGCCGGCCGTGGCGCCGATCGTCTCAGGTGGGCAGCCGCGCTCGGGCCCGATCGCGTGATCGATGTTCGCGCGGGCGATCCAGCGCGCGAGGTCGCACGCCTCAATAGCGGCTATGGCCCCGATCTTGTCATCGAATGCACCGGGCAAATCGACGGGTGGCATCAGTCGCTGGCCTATGTGCGGCGTGGCGGCCGCGTCGTCCTGTTCGGCGGATGCGCGCCCGGCACGACTTTGAATGTCGACACGCGCCGGATGCATTACGACAATCTGACGTTGCTGGCGCCGTTTCATTTTCGGCCGCGCGACGTGAAGCACGCGTTTCAGATTCTCGCCGCTCGCCGGCTCGGCGCGAGCGCCATCATCAATACCCGCCGAAGTCTCGGCGAACTCGCGGAGGTTTTTTCGCTGCTCGAACAAGGATCGATCCTGAAGTGCGCGATCATTCCTTAATTTTGCGAAATTGGCCGTAAGTCGCCGAAGAAGGAAATTGGAACGCCGCCCCAATCAGTACCTGGGCGGACATTTACTCAGGGACCTATAACTTATGAACCAGGCTTCACAAGAGATCACCAGCAACGCGCTCGGTTCACTCCGAATCGAGCACGATTCAATCGGTAAATTGAGTTTCGCAATCGATCGTGCACAGCGCGCGCTTATCGAGCAGCAGCATGCCGAAGGCTACTGGCATGCGGCACTGGAAGCGAATGCGCAGATGAATGCCGAATACATCATTTTCATGCACTTCATGGAGGCGGTCGACAAGGACCTCGAGGAGCGCCTGAAGAAGGTGCTGCTCGATGCGCAAAATACCGATGGCAGTTGGTCGATTTTTCCTGGCGGCGAAGGATACCTATCCGTCAGCATCGAGGCGTACTTCGCGCTCAAGCTGTGCGGCCTGCGCGCCGGCGACGAGCCGATGATGCAGGCGCGCCGCTGGATTCTTTCCAGGGGCGGCATCGAGAAGTGCGGAACCCTCGCGCGTTTCTACCTCGCGTGCATGGGTCAGATGCCGTGGGATGCGACCGCATCGTTGCCGATCGAAATTTCGCTCTTACCGAACTGGTTCTTCTTCAACATGTACGAACTCGCGTCGTGGGCGCGTGGGACCGCATTCGGTCTGATGCTGCTGCAGGTCGCGAAGCCGGTGGTGCAGGTGGATTATCGCGAGGGCGTGCTCGAACTCTATATCCAGCCGCCCCACTTTACCAAGTTTCGCCAGCCCGAGCCGCCGAAGTTCCTTTCGCTGCGCACTCTGTTCAATTTCACCGATTCGATGTTGCGCATCTATAGCCGCCATCACCTCAAGTCGTTGCGTGCGCGCGCGCTGCGCTACGCCGAGAACTGGATTCTCGAACATCAGGAGGCAAACGGCTCATGGGGCGGTATCCAGCCCTGTTATCTGTTAAGTACGATGGCGCTCAAGGCACTCGGCTATCGCAATGAGCATCCGGTGGTGCGCAAAGGTCTCGACGCGACCCGCGAACTCATCTGGGAGATGGGCGATCGCGCGCTTTACATGCCGTGCGTTTCGCCCAACTGGGACACCGCGCTTGCCGCCAAGGCGCTGCTCGATTCCGGCCTCAGCGGCGCCCATCCTGCGCTCATGCAATCGGCCAGATGGCTCATCGACAATCAGATTTTCAAAAAGGGCGATTGGTCGGTGAAGCGTCCACACCTCGAGCCCGGCGGATGGGCCTTCGAGTTTTACAATGACGCCTATCCCGATGTGGATGACTCGGCGGTGATTCTCGAAGTGCTGGCGCGCACCGAGGTCGACGACGCGGCCGCGAAGGAGCGCGCGATTCGTGCGGGCGCCAACTGGACCATGGGCATGCAATCGCGCGACGGCGGGTTTGCGGCATTCGATGCCGATTGCCAGAAGAAATGGCTCAATCAGATTCCGCTCGCCGATGTCGAAGCGGTGATCGATCCGTCGTGCCCCGATCTGACCGGGCGCGTGCTCGAGATGATGGCGTCGGTCGGCTACAGCGTCGACCATCCAGTGGCGAAGCGCTCCATCGAATGGCTCAAGAAAAATCAATCGCACGACGGCGGATGGTGGGGCCGATGGGGTGTGAATTACATCTATGGCACCTGGTCGGCGCTGATGGGCTTGCGCGCGATCGGCGTCAACATGCGTGAGCCGTGGATTCAGAACGCTGCATCATGGATTCGTTCGAAACAAAACGAAGACGGTGGATGGGGCGAGAGCCCGCTCAGCGACAAGGACCCGTCATGGCGCGGGCGCGGCACCAGCACCGCCTCGCAAACCGCGTGGGCGATCATGGGCCTTCTCGCGAGTGAAGATGACATCAGCGACAACGTCCGGCGCGGCGTCGCGTGGCTGCTGGAGCGTCAGAACGACGCGGGCGCATGGGACGAAAGCGAATTTACCGGCGCGGGATTCCCCAATCATTTTTACCTGCGCTACCACCTCTATGCGCACTACTTTCCGCTGATGGCGCTCGGGCGTTTTCAGCAGCGCGCCGCGGCGAGTGGAAATGGGAATGGTAACGGCCATGGCAATGGACATGCGTAGGCGCGGATGAAGAGCATCTCGATTCTTGGCTCGACCGGTTCCGTCGGCGTCACCACGCTCGACGTGGTCAGCCGCTTTCCCGATCGCTTTCGCGTCGTCGCGATGGCGGCTGGTCGGAATCTCGATTTGCTCGCCGATCAGGTGCGGCGCTTCAGGCCGGAACTCGTTTCCGTCGCGACGCCGGAACTCGCGCGGGATCTGAAAGAGCGTCTAAGTGGCGCGAAAGTCGACATTCTGTACGGCATGGATGGCGCGATCGCAGTGGCGACCCATCGCGATGCCCAATTCGTGATGTCGGCGATCGTCGGCGCCGCGGGTCTGCGCCCGACCCTGGCCGCGGCCAAAGCCGGCAAAGATGTCGGCTTCGCCAACAAGGAAACCCTGGTCATCGCAGGTGAGGTGATGACTCGCGCAGTGCGCGACAGCGGCGTAAATCTCCTGCCGGTTGACAGCGAGCACAATGCGATTTTCCAATGCCTCGAAGGACGCCAACGCGCGAACGTCAAGCGCATCATCCTTACCGCGTCGGGAGGCCCGTTTCTGAAGCTTCCGCTCGATCGATTTGCCGCCGTCACCATCGCCGAAGCGCTCAAGCATCCGACCTGGCGGATGGGCGCGAAGATCACCATCGATTCGGCGAGCCTGATGAACAAGGGTCTCGAAGTGATCGAGGCGCGATGGCTCTTCGATCTGCCGGCGGAACAGATCTCGGTCGTGATTCATCCGCAGAGTGTTGTGCATTCGATGGTCGAGATGATCGACGGCTCGGTAATTGCGGAGATGGCGATTCCCGACATGGCGATTCCGGTTGCCTACGCGCTCGCGTATCCGGAACGCCTGCCGATGACGCATCTCAAATCGCTCTCGCTCGCCGACTGCGGCGCGCTGACTTTCGAGCAACCCGACCTCAATCGATTCCCGTGTCTACGGCTCGCTTTCGATGCGCTTGCGGCCGCGGGCACGATGCCGTGCGCACTCAATGCGGCCAACGAGGTAATGGTCGCCGCGTTCCTCGCGGGAGAGGCGCAGTTCCTCGACATCGCGCGCAACATCGAAACGGTCATGATGCGACATTTCAACCATACCGCGCGCACCATCGAGGATCTGATCGAGACCGACGGCTGGGCGCGCGCGCAGGCGCGTGAACTGATCGGACGGCATACGCACGCCGCGTGACACAATGAGTCCCGCTGCCGCCAACGCGCATACCGGAGCAGCCGTAGGCCTTCGGACTTCATCTAATCAGCCGGACATAAAAGCCGCCTACGAGTATTGCGCGCATCTGGCGGCTTCGCACTACGAGAATTTCACCATCGCCTCGTGGCTGATGCCGCGTGAAATGCGTCCCTCGATGCATGCGATCTATGCCTACGCGCGCATGGCCGACGACTTCGCCGACGAAGAGCACGACCTCGGCAAGCTCGACGAATGGGAGCGCGAGCTGGACCTCTGCTATGCGGGCACGCCGCGTCATCCGGTTTTCGTCGCGCTCGCCGATACCGTCCACCGTTACGACATTCCGCGCGAGCCGTTCGCGGACCTTCTCGTCGCCTTCCGCTCCGATGTGAACTTCCGCGGTTTCGACACGCTCGATCAAATTTTGGCAACGTACACGCGCTACTCCGCGAATCCGGTCGGTCGTCTGGTGCTCTATCTGTTCGGCTATCGCGATATCGAGCGCCAACATCTTTCCGATCTGGTTTGCAGCGGCCTGCAACTCGCAAACTTCTGGCAGGATGTCGCAATCGACCTCGACAAGAATCGCATCTACTTTCCGCGCGAGGATATGCGCAAGTTTGGCGTTACTCGCGACGACCTCGCGAAGCGCGTTGCGACGCCGGAATTTCTCGCGCTGATGCGGTACGAAGTTGATATCGCGCGAGACATGCTGCGGCGCGGCGCCAAGTTGCATCGTATCGTCGATCGGCGGTTGCGACGCGACATATTGATGTTCGCCGGAGGTGGCCTCGCGATTCTACGTGCGATCGAGCGAGTCAACTACGACGTTTTCAATCGGCGGCCGAAGCTGACGAAGTTCGATTATCTGCGACTGGGATTGAGCGCGATGCGAGGACGGTTGCCGGCATGAGCGGAGGGGTGGGCATGGCGATGGAGAATGGCACCGCGAACAGCGGTCTCGACGCCGATTACGCGCGCTGCGCGGAAATCGCCCGCGCTTCGTCATCGAACTTCTACTATGCGTTCATGCTGCTGCCTGCCGAACGCCGGCGCGCGCTTCACACCGTATACGCGTTCTGCCGTTTCATCGACGACATTGCCGATGATGAATCATCTAGTGACGCGCGTTCGCTGCTGACTCGATGGCGCGAGGAAGTGGATCGCGTTTATGGCGGCGTCCCCACACGCGCGATCTCCCGCGCGCTCGCCGACAGCGCGCGTCACTTCAACATTCCGCGCGAGCACTTCGAGGAAATCATCGCGGGTGTCGAGATGGATTTGACGCGCAAACGCTACGCCGGCTTCAAGGAACTGCGCCTGTACTGTTATCGCGTTGCATCGGCAGTTGGTCTCATCTGCATCGAAATCTTCGGCTATACCAATCCGGCCGCGCGTCTCTACGCGGAAAAACTCGGCATCGCGTTCCAACTCACCAACATCCTGCGCGATGTGAAGGAGGACGCCGCGCGTGGACGCATCTATCTGCCGTTGGAAGACCTCGCGCGCTTTGATGTCAGTGAGGAGGAAATCCTCAACAGCGTGTACAGTCCGAATTTCGTCCGTCTGATGGAATTCGAGGCGGCGCGTGCACAGGAGTTTTATCGCGAGGCCGAAGCAGCGCTGCCCGCGGAGGATCGATCGTCACTGCTCACTGCGGAAGCCATGCGCCTGATTTACGGCGCGCTGCTCGATCGGATCGTGCGATCGAATTATCGCGTTCTCGATCGACGCCACAGTTTGTCCGCGCCGCTGAAACTCTATCTCGTCGGGCGGGCGTGGGCTTCGGGTCGGTTCGCCGCGCTGCGAGGATAGCGATGGCCGCGGCTAACGACGTAATCATCATCGGCGGCGGCTTTGCGGGACTGAGCGCCGGGGTCGCATTGGTGCAGAAAGGTTTTCGCGTCGCACTGCTCGAGAGTAAGCCCGCGCTCGGGGGCCGCGCATATTCATTCGCGGATGCGGAGAGCGGCGACTTTGTCGATAACGGCCAGCACGTCCTGATGGGCTGCTATACCGAGACCTTGGATTTCCTCGATCGCATCGGCTCGCGCAAGCATCTCGTTTTTCACGAGGACCTCGAAATCGAGATGCTCGATCGCGGCGGCGCCTCCGCGACGCTTCGAACCGCACATCTGCCGGGACCGTTTCACATGGGCGCAGCGCTGCTTCGATATCGTCATCTCACCATTCGCGAGCGGTTGCGCGTCCTGACCGGCGGACTCAAATTGCTCGCGATGCACCGCCGCGATTCCTCGACGCTTCAGAAGATAACTGTCGCGCAATTGATGGACGCACTGGGGCAGAGCGAGCGCGCGCGCCACGCATTCTGGTATCCGCTCTCGATCGCGACGCTGAATGACGAGCCCGAGGTCTCCTCCGCCGCGCTTCTTGCGGAAGTTCTGAAGCGCGCGTTTTTTGCGAAGCGGTCCGATTCCGCATTCGTATATTCGCGCGTCGGACTCAGCGATCTGTATTGCGCTGGCGCTGCAAATATTATCGAGCGCAGCGGCAGCACGATCTCGACGCATGCGCAGGTCGAATCGATCGAAATCGAAGATGGAGACGCGGCACGTGTGAAACTGCGCGACGGTACCCGGCTGAATGCAGCAAGCATTATATGCGCGGTGCAGTCGCATCAGGTCGCCAGGCTGCTCCCTGCTTTGTTGCGCGCGGACCGATTCTTCGCGCCGATCGCCGAATTGCAAAGCTCACCGATCATTTGCATTCATGCATGGTTCGATCGCGAGGTTACGAGTTCGGCGTTCATCGGATTCATCGGCACGAGCACTCAGTGGCTATTCAACAAGCGGCGCATTTTCGAAATCCATGGCGAGCGGCATCCAGGATATCTCAGTTTTGTGATAAGCGGCGCACGGAAATTGCTCGATCGGTCCAATGATGAGCTTTTAGACCTCGTCATGCGCGATCTGAAGGCAATGATTCCGGCGTCGTCCGAAGCAAAACTGATCCGCGCGCTGGTGCTCAAGGAAAAGCATGCAACGATGGCGCCCGCGCCCGACACGTTCCAACTTCGTCCCGCGACGCTGACGCCGATTCCCAATCTGTTTCTCGCCGGCGACTGGGTGCAGACCGGGCTTCCCGCGACGATCGAGAGCGCGGTGATCTCGGGACGCGCCGCGGCCGCGGCAGTCTCGAATCGCGCCACCGAGTCGGTCGCGGCAGCGGCATAG
>DATGKG010000149.1:0-9145 GCA_035294805.1 Binataceae bacterium (SeqCode)
CCGGATTCGAATCGAGACTCCGGGCGGCGGTGGATGGGGGCGAGTCGGGAAAAAATCTAAATGACTTTTTTCTCGCGCAGATCTTTGCGCGTCGGCGCATCGATGCCGAGTTCTGCGAGCACCTCATCTGTATGCGCTCCCAGCGCCGGCGCGGCGGCGCGCACCTTTGTCGGGGTGCGCGAGAATTTCGCCGCGGGTCCCACGACGGGAATCACCGTGCCGTCGGCCTGCGGTGTATCCTGCATCATGTCGCGCGCCAGCACATGAGGATCGCGCGCCGCTTCGGCATACGAACGAATCGGCGCGCAGGCGATGGAGTTCGCGGCGCATTCGGCGACTGCCTGCGCAACCGTTCGATTCGCGCACCATCCGGCGAACAGCGCGTTGCATTCGTCACGATGCTTCGCGCGCAGCGAGGCAGTAGCGAAATCGGGATTCTCCGCGAGGTCGGGGCGTCCCGCGAGCCGCGCGAACACACGCCAATGGCTGTCGAGCAGCGTGCCGGCGATAATGCGTCCGTCGCGGCATTGATAGATGTTGGCGGGAATCGAAAAGCTGAACTCGTTGCCCCAACGCGCCATCGGAATGCCCATCGCACCGAGCGTCGGATAGCCATTGGACTGAAACAGCATCGCGTCGAGCAGCGAGACGTCGACATGCTGGCCTTCGCCGGTTTGATCACGATGACGCAGCGCCGCGATCGCACCGATCGCGCCATGAAGTCCCGCGAGGTCGTCGCACAGGAACGTCGGCGCCTTAACCGGCGGGCCGTCGGTCTCGCCATTGAGCGAAATGAAACCGCCCGCGGCCTGCGCCATCGGATCGTAGCCGACGCGATCGTGATCCGGCCCCCACTGACCCCATCCGCTGACCGACACGTACACGATGTCCGGCTTGACCTTGCGCACGTCGTCGTAGCCGAGGCCCCACTTTACAAGCGTGCCGGGACGGAAATTCTGCACGATGATATCGGTGGTTTTCGCCAGCTTCAGGAAAATGTCGCGGCCTTCGGCAGCCCGCATATCGAGCGTCAGGTCGCGCTTGTTCCGATTCACCGTGGCATACGCAAAACTGATTGGCGGATTTGTACCCGGTAAGTAGGGAGTGATGCGCCGGCCGACTTCTCCCTCGGGCGCTTCGATTCTGATCACGTCGGCGCCGAGGTCTGCGAGCATGCACGCGCACATCGGTCCGGCCCAACTGGTGGTAACGTCCATTACGCGCACGCCGTGCAGGGGACCGGTCAGATCGCCTCTCGCTTCGCGATAAAATTCGGATTTTTCCATAACTCTCCCCTGATACCGCGCGATGCCGCGAATCCTACTTCGAGGCGGCGCGCGTGCTCAAACGCGATAGCGCCCTGTCCAGCGCTCGATTAGTTTGGTTCGCAATGGCGGAAGCTCAGTTCTGGGTGGGCGTTCATGGCGTGATCGCGCGAGGTGGAAAGCTGCTGGTGCTGAAGCGGGCGGCGCCGATGACCTACAAGCCTGGCGCGTGGGACTTGCCCGGCGGGCATCTCCGGGTCGGTGAACTTTTCGAGCAATGTCTTGCGCGCGAGATCGAGGAAGAGACCGGCCTCATCATCGGGCCGCCGCGCCTACTCGGGATTCACAACAGCGTCGGTCCGTACCTACAGGCGATTTTCGCATGCGCGATCGCGCGCGAGGCGGATGACATTCGGCTGCATCCCCATGAGCATGCGGAATCGCGATGGGTTGCGCCGTCGGAGTTGCATCAGCTCGAACTGATCCCGTATCTCGAAGGAATCCTTCGGCGCGGGATGCTGAATTTCGTCAACGATGGGTGAGGCGCCCGCGCCAGTAGCCCAAAAAATTCGCGCATTCGAGCTGATGGTAGATGACGCCCTCGCGATCGCCGCGCAGCGCCGCACCCGACATGCGGATTAGATTTTTCGCCAATTTGTCGAGCCGGTTGTGACTGTTGCCGCCCGCGATCGCACTGCCGAATCCAAAGGCAAAACTCTTATGACGGAGATACTCCGCGCTCATACGCTCTGAACCGATCAGATGATGCACGATCGCGTCGGGAACGAATCCCATCTTGCCGCCACGTGCGATGATGCGCGCGAACAGTTCAGTATCTTCGCCCGACATTGGATTGCCGCCAACCACCCCCAGGTCCTCGCGAAAACGCCCAAAGCGCGCGAAGGACTCGCGCCGAAATCCCACGTTCGCGCTGAAATAGTTCGCTAACGTCTCGGCGGTTGCGAGCGGTGCGCCTTCGATTGCCGCACGATTGTGCACCGCGAGTTTCACCCACAGTCGCGGCCCGAGCCATGGCGGCGGAGGCACGCTCCATCGCGGCAAAACCATTCCGCATGCGGCATCGAGGCCACGCGTCTCGAGTGCGCATAGCATCGCGCAGAGCCACTCGCGATCGGCAGTCGCATCGTCGTCGATAAAAAAAATGAAGTCGCCGCGCGCCTCATCGACGGCGCGATTGCGCGCGAAGCTGGAGCCCTGGCGTGATTCGAGGACGCGCCGAATCGGGAATGGCGATGCGGAATTCGCAGCCGCCTCGACCACCTGAGGAGTATCGTCGCTCGAGGCGTTGTCGATGACGACGCAGTCCACCTCGACATCTTCGGGAATAATGAGCGCCGCCAGGCTGGCGAGCGTGTCGTGCAACTCTCGCGCGCGATTGTGGGTGGGAATCGCGATGGTTATCGACTTCCTCAATCGCGCACGGGCTCCTTGCGAGGCTGAAAACAGAATCGCGAAGGTGGCTAACCTTCGCGACTCCATTATGGACCGGTTCGCGCCGCCTCGATCAATGCGCGGGAGGAGGCGGCGGCGGAGGTGGTGGTGGCGGAGGTGGCGGAGCCGCAGGGCTTGCCGCTGCGCCCGGAGCTCCAGCGGCCGGCGATGCTGCAGGCGACGGTGATGGAGGCGCTTGCGGCTTCGGCAGCGGCGCTTTCGATTGGGTGAAGACGACGCCGCTAACTTCGAGGTCCGGATTCGCTTTGTTCTGGATATCGGCCGGCGCACTCAGCTTGAAGCCGAAGGGGCGCGTCTCGCCCGGCACGAAGGGCAGCACCGGCCGCGAGAAATTGATGAATTCGATCGGCGTGACGATGATCGAATGCTCTTCGGAAAAGACCTGCTTCTTCTTTTTACCTTTGCCCTCGGAATAGGTAACGGTGCACACGACCTCATCGATGGCCTTGTCGCCGTTGTTGGTGATTTTGCCGAAGATGCCCGGTACACGCGAAGCCGCCATCTTCATATCGACGTCGCTGAGCGCGAGCTTCGGAACATAAGCCTGACCATCGGGAATCTGCGCCTTGACGGCATTGATGTCGTCGAGTTCCCTCTGCAAGCGGAATTTGATTCCCGCGTTGCCGGTCGCCTCTTCCTTGTCGCACTCCGCAATCGCGGCCTGATACGCGGCGATCGCCTTATCGTAGTCGTGCTTGTGGTAGGCCTCGATTCCTTCCTTGTGCTTCTTCTCGATGGCCTCCTTTTCGGAAGAATCGTAGAACAGCTTCCAGTCGCTGCCTTCCTTGACTAGTACGATGTCGTCGTCGTAGCTGACCTTCGGGAAGCTCTTTTCCGTGAGGTCCTTCTGTGCGGTCTGATCGGGGCCCGAGTTCGGATCGGTGCTCGCATCGATAGTGCGCTCCCATAGCGCCAAATCGGGCCGCGTGACCTTGACCGGCACTACCGCTTTGCTGTCGCCTTCCTGCTTCGGGTCACCGACCTCAAAATCCTGCGCGCCGAGGATGCCCTTGAACCAGTCCCGGCTTACGTCGGGCGCGAGCGGTATGTCGGTCAGGAATTGATCCATGGTGCGATCGATTTGATCCTGATGCGACATGGCCTGATAGCAATACGGGTAGTTGTAGAGCTTTAGATTGTCGACGTAATTCTGCGCGGCTTTCTTTGGTCCGCCCGAACAACCCGACAATGTTGCAGCAACTATGAGCGCAGCCATCGCAACGGATGACCGCAGGATTCGAAGTTTGGAATTTGTCATCGGGTGAGATTCTAGTGTGGTAGCGCCCAAAAACAAGCTCACGCGGGCATCTGCTTCAGCTCGATGATGTTGCCCTCCGGATCGCGAACATAAATCGAAAGTCCCATCCCATGCGCGCCATATCGTGTCGCCGGCTCGCCCATCACTTCGACGCCGGACGCCTTCAGGTGGCTTGCGAGGGACTCCATATCGGTCATCTCGATTCCGAGACATACGTGGTCGACGTTGCGGGCTCGAGCATGAGTTTCGTCTCCTTCGACGGGAACCAGGTCGATCATGCTGCGGCCCGCGCGAAGCTGGATCAGCCCGATCTGAGCGATACGACGCTCCTCGGCGAGGCCCATCACCTGCGTGTAGAAGTTCAGCATCTTCGCCTGATCGCGGCACCTGAAGACCACATGATCGATTTCGGCAATTCTGAGAAGCGATTCCATGATGAGACCTCCACGACCATGACTCAGACTTACGACTTGATCGCGCGATGCTCAATCGGGATTATTCGAGGAGGCCGCACCCCGAAACCTGATGCCTCCTCACACGCTCGCCGCACTAATCATTTTCGCGGTCACCTATTCCGTCATCGCCGCCGGAAAATTCCCGTGGCTGCGGCTCGATCGCGCGGGCGCCGCCTTCGCAGGCGCCGTCGCAATGGTAGTCAGCGGCGCGATTTCCGAAGACGCCGCGCGCGATGCGATCGACTATCGCACGCTCGCCCTGTTGTTGGGCATGATGATCGTGGTTGCGAACCTGCGCCTGTCGGGCGCGTTTCGATGGCTGGGCCGCGCGCTCCTTCTGAACGCTCGTTCAGGATACGGGCTGCTGGCGATGACGGTGGCGTTGGCGGGGGTCTTGGCGGCTTTTTTCATCAACGACGTGGTCTGCATCGCGCTGACGCCGCTCCTCATCGAGACTTGTGAAGCGCTCGGCCTCGATCCAATGCCATTTCTGATCGCGCTCGCGACCGCCAGCAACATCGGCAGCGCGGCTACCATCACCGGCAACCCGCAGAACATGATTGTCGCGGGCTTCGCGAATCTCCACTATATGCGATTCGCGATGCGCCTGGCTCCGGTCGCGCTCGCGGGCCTCGCAGTCGACTACGTGATCATCGCGTATCTTTATCGCCCTGCTCTCTCGCGAACGTGGCGCGAGGTGAAGGATGTCTCCGTACGTCAGCGCACGGTCCCCGCGCTGATGATCAAGTCGTCGACGATCGCGGTTGCGGCGCTGATCTGCTTCGCACTCGGATTTCCCACCCATTTGGTAGCGCTCGGCGCCGCCGCGGTTTTGCTTTTCACGCGCCGCCTCAAACCGCAGCGCGTGTTCGCGTTGGTCGACTGGACGATGCTTCTGATGTTCGCCGGATTGTTCGTCGTGGTGGGCGGACTCCAGGCGACCGGCGTCGATCAGCTCGCGATCAAATCGATCGGCGTCTCGCGGCTCGTCCATCCGGTCATGCTCGGCGTGGTGGTCACCCTTCTGTCCAACCTCGTGAGCAACGTTCCCGCCGTGCTGTTGTTCCGCCCGATTTTTCCGGCGCTCGGGGGTAGCGAACAGGTCGCGCTGATAATTTCGGCGGTGAGCACGCTGGCTGGAAATCTCACCGTCGTCGGCTCCATCGCGAATCTAATCGTCATCGAGCAGGCGCGCCGCCACGGCGTCAGCATCACATTTTCAGAATATTTGCGGGTGGGAGTTCCAGTCACGATTCTGACCATCGTGATCGGTCTTGCGCTGATCCAAATCGGGCTTTAGCGCTCCGAAGATGGGAACCTCAGCCGCACCACTTCGGTTTGCGCCACCGCGTCATTCACCATCCGATCGACCTCGAGGCGCGCTTCCGACTCCGCGACCTCGTGCGGCTTCGCATGCGTCTCCGGATGCGCTGGGGTAAACAGAGTGCAGCAATCCTCGTCAGGAAGTATAGATGTTTCAAAGGTGCCGAGCTTGCGCGCCTCAACTATGATCTCGTTCTTGTCCATCCCGACCAGCGGGCGCAGCACCGGCATGGTGGTGGCGGTTTGAATCACCATCATGTTCTCGAGCGTTTGCGACGCGACCTGACCGAGGCTTTCGCCGCTGACCAGCACCGTCGCTCCGACCTTATGCGCCAGCTCGGCCGCGATTCGCATCATGAAACGGCGGTACATCACGACCCGCAACGGACGCAGACTTTTGGCGACGATCTCGCGCTGCAGAATTCCAAACGGCACCAGCATCAGCGTCGCCCGTCCCTCGAAACGGGTCAGATGCGTCGCCAGCTCCAGCGCCTTGTCGCGGCTCGCGGTGCTGACCAGCGGATGCCCATGAAAATGCACGAAATCGACGTGCAGACCACGCTTCATCATGCGATGGGCTGCGACGGGCGAATCTATACCGCCCGAAAGGAGCGTCAGACCGCGTCCTGTTATTCCGACCGGCAGGCCGCCCGCGCCAGGAAGCTTGCCCGCCGAAACCCAGGCGCTCTCGGGAAGGATCTCGATCGATATAGTGAGGGCGGGATTTTCGAGATCGACCTGGAAACCGAATTCATCGGCGATCACCGCGCCAATCAT
Organism: Binataceae bacterium (SeqCode); assembly: GCA_035294805.1. GTDB lineage: Bacteria > Desulfobacterota > Binatia > Binatales > Binataceae > DATGKG01. The sequence goes on from DATGKG010000149.1 coordinate 6,552, forward strand.
CCGATCGATCTCCATCGAATTGAGCGCGAAGCGCTTGTAGTCGCGTTTGGTGCTGACGCGAAAAGTCTTTACTTCGAGGCCGCGAGCGCGCGCGATCGCCTCGCGCGTGATAGCTTCGATATCGAGCGGCGCCGGATAGCTAATCGAAAAATTCTGCAAGCCGAAAATCAGCGCCGCGCGTTCCTGAACGACGCGATCGGGAATCGCGTCGGGCAGCTCGACCATCAGCCGCGAACCCAGTGAGCGCGCGCGACCGAGTTCGAAGTCAGCGAAAATCGCGCGCAGATTGTGTTTGATCTGATCGACGAAACGCCAGCGATTGCCGCCTTTGAGTGCGACTTCGTGATATCGGCCGATTAAGTAGCGCATTTTTCGCGTGATAAGAACGCAGCGGTTCATGATATGCTATCGGCTAAACGGAACCAGCATGTCCAAATCACATAACGGCACGGCCTCTGCCACGGCCAACCAATCGCTAATCCTCACGCGCCATCGGCAGATCGAGAAGCTGCGGAGCGCGTTGCATCAGAGCGACCCGGCGGATCGGCTCGCCTATAACGGCAATGATCGCGCGGCCGCGGTGCTCGTTCCGATGGTTCGCCACCACGACGATTTCCATCTGGTGTACATACGGCGTTCGGATGCGGTGGCGAGCCATCGCGGTCAGGTCGCGTTCCCGGGCGGCCGCGTCGATCCCACCGATACGACGCTGCTCCACACCGCGCTGCGAGAGGCGCACGAGGAAGTCGGCATCCATCCGCAGGTGGTGGACGTGTTGGGCGGTTTTCCTACCATCAGTACGATCGCATCCGGAATCCGCGTCGCTCCATTCGTTGGCGTGCTGAAGGAGCCGGTCATCTATCAGCTCCAGGAACGCGAGGTGGCCGAGGTTTTCGAAGTCCCGCTACATACGCTCGGCAATCCGCACTATCGCGGGCAGTACCAATGGAGCCGCGAGACGGGCCGTCCGACCTCGAATTATCCCGCCATCTTTTATGGGGGACAGACGATCTGGGGCCTCACGCTGCGCATCACCGAAAGCCTGCTCGACTTGATGGGCATCGAGCGGGCGTCGTCCGCCGACCCAAAGTCTCGATAGATTTCCGCTATTGGTCTGATTTGCGATAAGAATCCGCGCTTGTATTTGCATTGACAATGTAACTATATTCGCCATCGATGGAGCCGGCGGTTGACACCAAGATCGACGGGCGTCGCGCGCGCGGCGAGCGTGCTCGCGCCGCGGTCCTCGATGCGATCCTCGACCTTCTGCAAGAGGGTGACCTCAAGCCGACTGCCGAGCGGGTGGCTGACCGCGCAGGCGTCTCCCTGCGGCTGGTGTTTCATCATTTCTCCGACCTCGAATCGCTTTACGGTGCCGCGGCCGATCGGCAGAGTGAACGGCTGCGACCGCTGGTGAAACGAATCCCGAGCGAAGGAGCATTCGAGGATCGGCTCGAAGCCTTTCTCCGCCAGCGGGTTCGTTTGTGGGAAAAAATCACGCCGGTGCGGCGCGCCTCGCTCTTGCTGGAGCCTTTTTCCAAAGCGATCGGCGTCAGGCTCCAGGACGCCCGCAGGATCGCTCGTGAAGAAGCGGCGGCAGTCTTTCGCCCGGAGATCGAAAACTTTCTCCGCACCGATCGCGCGGACGTCGTTGCAGCCGTCGACGCTGCATCAGCGTGGCAAACTTGGGAAGTCCTGCGACGCCATCAAAAGTTGCCGATCGAGTCCGCGCGTCGAGTGATTGCGCGCACGCTTTCGGCGCTGCTGGCCCAAGGCAAATAGAACAACTTCGGGAGATCCAAAATGAGTTCGATAATGCCAACGCCTGAGGCGATCCAGAAAATCGCGCAGGCTCCGGAAACCGGCAAGGTGGTGATGCTTAACCTGCTCAAGTTCAAGCCCGGGAACGGCGCCGCGTCGTACGGCGAGTATGGACGCCAGGTCGCGAAGATTCTCGAGCGCATCGGCGCGCGGATTTTGTTCGCGGGTCCCGTCGCGCAGTCGGTGATCGGCAACGACGGCGATTGGGACGCGATCGCGATCGTCGAGTACCCGTCGCGCAAGGTGTTTCTCGAGATGGGCATGAGCGCCGAGTACCAGGCGATTCATCACTTCCGCGACGAGGGCCTCCAGCGCACCGAACTATACGCAATCAGTCCGATGCCGCCCGCATAGGAGGAACGCAATGGGCCGCAACATTCTTTTCATCACTACCGACCAGCAGCGCTACGATTCGCTTGGATGCAACGGCGGAAAAATCGCGCAGACTCCGGTTGTCGATCGGCTGGCAACAAGCGGAATCAATTACAGCCGCGCGCACAACCAGAACGTGGTATGCATGCCCGCGCGCTCGACGATGATCACGGGGCAGTACGTGCGTACCCACGGCGTGTTCGCCAACGGCGTCGCGCTGCCGCCCGATGCGCCGAGCGTCGCCGCCTATCTGCATGAGAAGGCCGGATATCGCACCGCGCTGCTGGGCAAGGCGCACTTCGAGCCCGCGCTCGACTTCACGCAGCGATGGCCGGAGAACACCATGGCGCGCAGGGGCAACACCGGGCCGTATCGCGGCTTCGACCGGATGGAACTCGCGA
>DATGKG010000150.1:0-2062 GCA_035294805.1 Binataceae bacterium (SeqCode)
TTCGATGCGACTTCATAGATATTCGAGAAAACGTAGTTCTTCGGGTCATCATTGATGACCTCGACACCACCCTTCTCGAAATTATCCAGCGATCCGAAATGCGTCTTATGCGGCATCGCATGTCCTCCTTTAATGATGTCCTGCGGCCTTGATGAACGTAGGTCCCCAATTCGGCACCTCAGGCGGGCGTTTGCGCGCCATCGCCTTCTCGATGATGCGATTCTTCAGCGCCGCCTTCTCCTTCGTTCGTATGATGTCGCGCTCTTTAACTTCCGGTAGCGCTTCCCTACCGAACAGGTCGATCGACGACATCAGCATCTCATGCGGAATGCGGCCGGCTTGCGACAGGAAGATCACCTGATCGATGCCGGACTCCTCGAACTCCTTCAGGCGCGCGCCAATCTGCGCGGGCGTGCCGACGCAGTCTGCGGTGCGGCCTTCGGGCAGCGCGAAGTTCTCGGGCTTGTTCTTGTAGTTCTCCCAGATGTTGGTCTTGCCGGGCTCGTGATTGCCGAAAAATGCGTAATGACCGAGGCCGTAGAGAAAAAATCCCTGATGCTCCGCCGCCAGTTCGCGCGCCTTCTTCTCGTCGCGATCGCACAGGAACGGACACGCGATCGCGATATTCGGATTGACCGCGTAACCGGCCGGCTCGCATTCGTTTTCCAGCGTCGTGTAGTAATCGTTCACCCATTGGCGCGCCTCCTCGGGCGAGACGAACGAAAACGTCAGCGCGCCGAGGCCCAGCTTCGCTGCGAGCAGGATGGTCTCGCGCCGCGAGCACGCCAGCCACATCGGCGGATGCGGCCGTTGCAGAGGCTTCGGCACCACATTGCGCACGGGAGCCTTAAGATACTTTCCTTCGTGGCCCTTGAACGGCTCCTCGACCAGCATCCGCGTGACGACGCGCAACCCTTCGAGCCACATCGCGCGCTTTTCTTCTTGCGCGATGTTGAATCCGCCCAGCTCGATTTCAGCCGCGCCCTCGCCGGTGCCGAAGTCGCATCGCCCGTCGCTCACGAGGTCGAGTGTGGCGATACGTTCCGCCACGCGCGCCGGATGGTTGATGAGCGGCGGCAGCTGCACGATGCCATGGCCGAGGCGGATGTTTTTGGTGCGCTGGCTGCACGCGGCGAGGAAAACTTCCGGCGCCGACGAATGCGCGTACTCTTCGAGGAAGTGATGCTCGGTCGCCCATACGTAATCGAAGCCGAGGCGGTCGGCGAGTTCGACCTGATCGAGCGCATCTTTGAACAGCCGATGCTCCGATTCGCGAGTCCACGGACGCGGGAGCTGATGCTCATAGAAACCGCCCACCTTCATTTACCACCTCGATGCGAGCAGACTGGACTAATGGCATCGCTAGCATCGCGCGCAATCGGCGTCAAAGTGCGAGGGTAAAAACCTGATTCGCGATGATTGCCTTGCTGGAGCGCTTTATTTACAACATTTGCTACCTGTCGCTGGCGTAGCATCATGCCGGACCTGAAAACCTCCAGAGCCTCGCCTCCCGATGCCGCTTTTGCCGGTAACCTGCATGGGATTGTGTGGGAGGCCCGCGCCGATACCGGTGAACTCACCCGCTTCGGCGGCGAGGCGCACTCGATTCTGGGCGCCTACGCCAACCTCGAAAAACCGCGCTTCTCGATTGACATGTTTCATCCCGACGATCGCGCGCGCGTTGCCACGAGTATCGGAAAGTTGGTTGCGACCGGCGAGCCGGTGCTTTTCGATGCGCGCATTATCGGCGCCGCGCCGGAACCGGTTTGGGTGCGCAGTGCGGTGCGGACGGAGGACCATGAATCGGGGCTGCATCTGCGCGGCGTGTCCTTCGATATTTCTGATCTCAAGCGCGCCCAAACCGAATTCATTCGCGCGCGGGCACGGCTGTCGTTTTTGGCGGGCGTAAGCCGCATCCTCGCGGAGTCGCTCGATTACGAGAAAACCCTGGAGAACGTCGCGAAGTCGGCGGTGCCGGAAATCGCCGATTGGTGTGCGGTGCGGATCATCTCCACCGACGGCACCATGACGCGGCTGGCCGATGTGCATAGCGATCCCTCGC
>DATGKG010000151.1:0-4077 GCA_035294805.1 Binataceae bacterium (SeqCode)
AAGGTCCAGCAGGTTCTTCGAGGCGCGCGCAAACTCCATGGCGATTTTCACCACCAACCGCAGATTCGCGGTCACGAGGCGGAAAGCATCCTCGCGATCGTGCGTTTGCGTATAGCGCTTGGCGATGACGGATTCTTCTTCGCGCGTGAGCAGCGGAAAACGGCGCACCTCGGCGAGGTAGCGGCTTAGAGGATCATACGGAACTAGGGCGGCCTGCCGTTCCGCCGCGGCTTCCGCTTCCTCCGCGGCCTCTAGCAGCGCGTCGCTGTCTGCGCTCGCGTCATGCGTGGGATCGAGAGCCACCTCGGCGTCGGGATTCAGAATGATCTCGGCGGGGGCAGCGATGTCGCCGTCCTCCGCGAGGATCTCGACCTCGCGTGGCGGAGTCTCGGCGAGCGGACGGGCCTTCTTCGGCGCGCGCTTGCGATCCTCTACGACTTCCGGCTCGACGGCCGTTTTGGGCGCGCGGCGTAGGCGTTTCGGAGCAGCAGGTTTGCGGGGTTTGCGAGCCACGTCAAAAATCCGGCACCTGGCCGACGGCTAAAAAACAACGAGGACGTATCGGAATCCGCGCGCGGCGCGCGCTATTCCTTTTCGGGAAACTCGATTTTGACCTTGAAGGCGGCGATCTCGCGCAGCGCCGTCACGACTTCCTTGTTGTCGGATTCGACCAGCGGAGGCGCACCCTTGAGCAGTTGCTTGGCCCGACGCGCGCCCGCCAGCACCAGTTCGAAACGGTTCGGAATATTTTCGAGACAATCTTCTACGGTTATGCGTGCCATGTGCGATCAATTCTCCGTTGCGCCATCGTTCAAGTCAACGAGAATGAAATGGGGCGGCATCACCGCCCCATCCAGAAAGAATCACAAAAAGTCCGTGCTGGAAGTCAGCCGCCGTAATTGAAGCCGGTTTCCGACAGCATCATGATTTTCACTTCGCGCTTCAGATGCCCCTCGGTCACCTTACCGACGACGGTACTATGGTCGCCCAGCTCGTAGAAGCCGACCACGTCGCATTCGACAGACGCGGGCGCATCGCTGATGATCGGGCATCCGTTGGCGCCGTTCTCGAAAGCGAACTCGCCGAATTTCCCATTGACGGGCTCGACGTGTTTGAAGTACGAGGTCGCGATTTTCTTCTGCCCGGTTTCGAGGAAGGAAAGCGTGAACTTGCCCGAATCCTTCACCATCGCATGCGAGCCGGAATCCTTCTTGACGCCGACGACAACGAGCGGCGGAGCGAAAGCGGTCTGCGTAACCCAATTCACCGTCGCGACGGTGCTCTTGCCACCGTGCGCCGCGCCGAGGACGTACAGCCCGTAGGGGATCATCAAAAGCGCTTTCTTCTTGGCATTCTCATCCATGACTACTCGTCTCCTTCAAGATGTGGGTGGTTGCGAATGTTTATGGAAATCCGTTGACGCTGTTTTTCGGAACGAAGCCGCTGACGCCCGCATTCGGTCCCTCGGTGACCTCGATGACGTCGCCTTCGTCGTCGCTGGAGATGATCTTCACCGGCGTTTTGTCATCGACGCTCTTGCTCGCGAAGCCCTTGCCGACTCCGCTCGCGAACTGTCCGATGGGCCCCGACTTCTTCAGATCCGCGAGCTTATCGTAGGTCTGGCGGTCGGGATAAATCGCGACGGTGGTATCTCCCGGCGCCGCGACCAGATAATGCCGGCATCCCGCGAGCATTATGGCGATGCCGATCGATGAAGCGGCTTTTGCGAACCGAGTCATGCGCACCAGGAAATCCTCCCGCGACGATAGCATCAGTCTTAGCATGCGGAGGCGTCCCCCCTTCAAGCGCGCAGCCTCGCCCGATGTCAAATTGCCCGCGATTTTCTCGCATGATACGTTGGGGGCTCGCATTTAGAGGACATCGGCTACCGTACCACCATGCGAATCGGGATCATTTCCGACACTCATATCCCCGAGGCCTGCGAGCATCTCCCGCCCGCGGTGTTCGAGATTTTTCGCGGTGTCGATCTCGTGATGCATGCCGGCGACGTCTACATCAATCGCGTCCTCGATGAGCTTGCGCGCATCGCGCCCGTCATCGCGGCGCTCGGCAACGGCGACGAGGGACTCGATGGCCACAAGCACAAGCTCGAAATCGACGAGCGGGTGCGCGAGGCGCATCAGCTCGAGATTCAGGGCGTGCGCATCGGCTTGGTGCATGCCATCCCGACGCCGGATGAAACTTCGCATCAGGTTTTCCTCAACGCGATGAACCGCCATTTCGGCAGCCCGATGGATGTGATCGTGCAGGGGCACAGCCACTGCGAAGGCATCGTGCGCTATGGCGATACGCTCGTCGTCAATCCCGGCAGTGCGACGCTGCCGCACAATCTCAACTATCAGCCGGGCACGGTCGCGATTCTGGAAATATCCAACGGCGCAGCATCCGCCGAAATCATTCAACTCGCCTAGGCGCGTCAGCGTCGTATCGAGGAGGAAATTTGTCCGCACCAGAAGCTAAGGAAGATGTCGTGGAAAAAGTCCCGAGCGAAAAGCGCGCGGTCACGATGGAAAAAATCGTCAACCTGTGCAAGCGGCGCGGGTTCGTGTTCCCCACCAGCGACATCTATGGCGGACTGGGTTCCACCTACGATTACGGTCCACTCGGCGCCGAGCTGAAGCGCAACGTCAAGGAAGCATGGTGGCGGTACATGGTGCAGGAGCGCACCGATGTCATCGGCCTCGACAGCGCGATCTTGCAGCATCCGAAGACGTGGGAAGCGTCGGGGCATCTGAAAAATTTCACCGACCCGCTGGTCGACTGCAAAAAATGTCAGCATCGATTTCGCGCTGATCAGATTCCCGATCCGACGAAGTGCCCCGATTGCGGCGGCCAGCTCACCGAAGCGCGCCAGTTCAACATGATGCTCAAGACGTTCCTCGGTCCGGTCGAGGACAGCGCAAGCGTGGTGTATCTCCGGCCGGAGACCGCGCAGGGAATCTTCGCCAACTTCGCCAACCTTCTGGATACGATGCGGGTGAAGCTCCCGTTCGGCGTCGCGCAGATGGGCAAATCGTTCCGTAACGAAATCACGCCCGAGAATTTCATCTTTCGCACCCGCGAGTTCGAGCAGATGGAAATGGAATTTTTCATCAAGCCCGACGAGGCGGAAGAAGCGAAGTGGTTCGATTTCTGGGTCGAGCATAGGATGAACTGGTTTCTGAAATTCGGCGCCAGGCGCGACAATCTGCGCCTCCATCAGCATGCGAAGGAAGAGTTATCGCACTATTCGCGCGGCACCACCGACCTTCAGTATCGCTATCCGTTCGGATGGGGCGAGCTGGAGGGCGTTGCCAAGCGCGGCAGCTACGACCTCGATCAGCATGCGGCGGCGAGCGGCAAGGACCTGACCTACTTCGATGAGGAAGCGAAGGCGCGTTACCGCCCGTGGGTCATCGAGCCGGCGCTCGGCGTCGATCGCGCGATGCTGGTCTTCATGCTCGACGCGTACGATGAGGACGTGGTCGACAACGAGGAGCGCATCGTGTTGCGCCTCGATCCGCGCATCGCGCCGATCAAGGCCGCGGTCTATCCGCTGCTGCGCAAAGGCGGCCAGCCCGAGAAGGCGAATGAAGTTCTGCTGATGCTCAAGAAGCATTTCACCGTGGCGTATGATCAGGCTGGATCGATTGGCCGGCGCTATCGGCGGCAGGACGAGGTCGGCACGCCATACGGAATCACCATCGATCATCAGACGATGGAAGACGATACGGTGACGCTGCGCGATCGCGATTCGATGACGCAGGATCGCATTCCGGTTCCCAAGCTGATCGAAGAGCTAACCTCGCGAATCGGCTGGGCGCGGTGAAGCTGCACGCAGCCCTGCCTTTATACTGAAAAGAAAAAACGGAGATGGAGATATTCGATGGCACGCGTTCATCCTGAAATATATTTTTTCGGCGCAGGGATTGCCGAAGGTCGCGCCGACATGCGCAATCTTCTCGGCGGCAAAGGCGCGAACCTCGCCGAGATGGCCTCGCTCAAGCTGCCGGTTCCTCCCGGCTTCACCATTTCGACCCAGGTCTGCAACTACTTCTATGACCACGGCAACAAGTA
>DATGKG010000152.1:0-2981 GCA_035294805.1 Binataceae bacterium (SeqCode)
GGACCTAGCGATTACCCGCTCGACGCCGCCGGAGCGCGACGAAGCGCGCTTTGTAAATGCGGATTTTGCCGTGCTAGTCGTCGGGATCGGAGGACGAATTATGGAATTCGGAATCGCGCTGTTCTCGAATGTCGATGCGTGGAAGACCGTCAAGCGCGCCGAGGAACTCGGCTTCTCGCACGCGTGGTTCTATGATTCGCAACTCCTCGCGCCCGACATCTTCATCTCGATGGCGCTGGCGGCCGAGCACAGCTCGAAGATCAAACTCGCCAGCGGCGTTATCATCCCGACCAATCGCATCGCGCCGGTATGCGCCGACGCACTTGCCACGCTCAACAAGCTGGCACCCGGACGCATCATCTTCGGCGTCGGGACCGGATTCACCGGACGCAACACGATGGGGATGGGACCGATGAAGCTGTCGGCAATGCGCGAGTACATCCGCGTCGTGTACGGCCTGCTCAAGGGAGAGACGCTCGAATGGGAGTTCGAGGGCGAGCGCAAGAAGATTCGCTTCCTCAATCCCGAGTTCGGCATGATCAACATCACGGACAAGATTCCGCTGCATGTCTCGGCCTTCGCACCCAAGGCGCGCAAGCTGACCGCCGAAATCGCCGACGGATGGATCACCTTCTCGGCATCAATCGATCGCGCGGCGCATGAGACCGGCGAGATGGCGAAGGCATGCCGCGAAGTTGGCCGCGATCCCAAGACGCTGTACACGACAGCGTTCGCGCTCGGATGCGTGCTGAAGCCGGGCGAGTCGGCGGCGGCGCCGCGCGCGAAAGCGCAAGCGGGTCCGATGGCCGTCGTGACACTGCATGGAATGATCGAACGCTCCATCGATGCGCTGCTGCCGCCGTTCATCCAGCAGGTCGCGCCGGCCTATCGCGCGCAGCATGCGACCTATCAGCCTGCCGATGCGAAATATCTTCAGATGCATAAGATGCATCTGCTTGGCGTGCGTCCCGAGGAAGACAAGTTCCTGACCGAGGACCTCATGCGCGAGACCACCTTCACTGCCACCGAGGACGTCCTGCGCGATCGTCTGAAGGCACTCAAGTCGGCGGGGTATAATCAATTCGTGGTGCAGCTCGTCCCCGGACATGAGGACGCGATCGAGGATTGGGCGCGTCTCTTCGCCAAGGTGTGATGACCTGATAGCCTGATTCCATGCGACGGGTTGTAACATTTATATCGCTTATATCGCTCGCTCTGATGATCGCGTTTGCCTTCGCGACGCACGCATCGGCCGCCGACATCGGCAAAATCCTGGAGAACAAGGAAGGGCCCGATAAGTTCCAGGTCATCCACGTCGCGGACCTCGCGAAGTTGATGGCCGATCCCATCTCGCACGTGCAGGTTTACGACGCCAATCATCCGTCGACGCGCGAGCGGTTCGGCGTCATTCAAGGCGCGCATCTGCTTAGCTCCTACGACAATTATGATGTCGCGAAGGAGTTGCCCGCGGACAAAAATACCAAGCTGGTTTTCTACTGCGCCGATACGCATTGAATGGCCTCGCATGAAGCCGCCCGGCGGGCGGTCGCCGCAGGATATAAGGATGTCGCAGTGATGAGTGATGGCATCGTGGGATGGTTCGCGTTGCATCAGCCGATCCGCCACGTCAGCGACTCCGAGGCCGAAGGTAAGGCCGGCTAGGTTTCTTTCTTCGCGTTTCCAAAGCTCGCTTCCGCCATCTGCACGAAGCGCTCATGGCCGACCGCGATAAAGAGTCCCTCGGCCTCGGCCGTAATGACTCCATCTGCCGATACCGTGCCGTGAGTGAAAATCTTGCGCCCCTCGGTCTTGGTGACACGCGCCTCGAACACCAACTCGGTCAGCAGTGGCGTCGGACGCCGATAACGAATCGAGAGCGTGCCTGTCATGCCCGGATAGCCGGTCAGTGATTGCGCCATGCCGAGGACTTCGTCGAAGGCGGCCGCAAGCAACCCGCCATGCACGTATCCCGGCGGGCCTTCGTAGGCGACGCCGAAGTTCGCGTGGCCGATGATCTTGTCGTCTACCACCGCGACCCGAATCGGCGGTGCGAGCGGATTGGCCAGTCCGATAAGCGGGCTGTGATCGAAGAAGGCGTTGGTGTCGCCCGCGTTGGCGGTTTCGGCGAAGCCCTCGTAGCTGCGCGAAACCGGATATTGCGATAGGCGCTCGGCATACTTCTCGAGCGCGTCGGCCGCCGCGCGCAGGCTTTCCTCGGGAGCGGCGACCTGCACCAGATGATCGATAACCCGGCGCATCGCACCCGCCAGGCGATGGGCTTGAGCGCGCCGTCCGGTGGCGGGCTGCTGATGGCGGGACCAAGCTTCCTCGAAATTGAAAGTATCGTCAGCCATTTAGATGTTTTATGGGAATCAACCAGGTGAATACACCGCATCATAAGGCGGACGAGCTGGAGCAATTACTTTTTGGCTGGAATTTGCCGCTCTGGTATTCTGCTCGCGTGCGTCGTCAATCGGTATTAGCAGTCATCGCCCTGGCGTTAGGTTTCGCATTTGCCACCCGCGCCTCGGCACAGGCCCTTCACATCATCCTCGATGATCGTCCAGGCCCCGAGAAATTCCAGCTCATCCATGTCCCGGATCTTCTTACGTTGATGAGCGATCCGTCCTCGCACGTGCAGATCTATGATGCCAACTTTCCCGACGTTCGGATGCAATTCGGCGTCATCGATGGCGCGCATCTGCTGAGCTCCTACGATAATTTCAACGTCGCTAAGGAGCTGCCGCCGGACAAAAGTACGAAGCTGATTTTCTATTGCTACGACAAGCGCTGTATGGCATCGCACTTCGCCGCGCGCCGCGCCATCGACGCGGGCTATAAGAATGTCGAGGTGATGAGCGACGGTATCCTCGGATGGTACGTGGCGCAGCAGCCGATCCATCGGGTGAGCGAGGCGGAGGCGGAAAGCACCGAATAGGCCCGCGCTCGATCCGGCGGCGCGATTTCCATACGATCTATTG
>DATGKG010000153.1:0-10884 GCA_035294805.1 Binataceae bacterium (SeqCode)
GCCTGATTGGCTACGTCGCGGGCGAGCCTTTTCCGATTATCGACGACAACGATCCGCATGGCGGCGACAAGGTGATGTGGAATGAGGCATTCCGCCCCATCTCGAGCGACGACTACGACTTGCGCTGGTTCGATTGCGACAGCGAATACTGGGGCAAAAACAGTTCGTTCCGGCAAATCGTCGACTACGAAGTCGGACATTATGCCGGATACAATGAAGTCGGACGCACCGAAGTCGATCCGATTCCAATCGACCCTGATTTCAAGAAGACCGGGCGCTACTATCTGAATCTCCTATACCCCGTGCTGCAGCCTCAGGACGCGCGCGGCACCGGACTCATCAAATTCCGCTACGCGGACCCAGATCGGCAGGACGATGCCTGGACCTGGACCCCGGGTGCTCGTCGCGTGCGTCGGCTCAACAATTCGATTTTGGATACCGCGGCGGGACCACAGGCGTATGATCCGAACCATTACGAGGGCTTCAGCGGCAAGAATGAAAACTACAATTTCAAACTGCTGGGCGAGAAGAACATGCTGGCTGCGATCAACGTCGGACATTCGCCTGACGTGCGATGCCCCACCGATGGCGGCGCCAGCCATTGCCCCGATCCGTGGGAAATCCGTCATATGTTCGTAATCGAAGGTAGGCCGCGCCCGGGTCGTTTCGAATCGCTCTATAATCGCGAAATTCTATACATTGACAGTGAAGCGGTATTCGTAATGGCGAATGACATCTACGACCGCCAGGGACAGCTCTTCATCAACTACACCTCGTGGATGTACTATGCCGATCGCTCCGAACCCGATGCGCGAATCGCGATCTATCCCTTCAAACGGGAATTTCAGGTCGGTTCATCGAGCGCCAACGTGCAGAGCGGTTTCGCAACCGTCTGCTACCATCCCTCGATGCATGCGCCGTCGCGCGATTCATGGTTCATCAATATGGGCGCGATCGATCGCAACTGGTTCACGCCTGAGCAGATGGCGCGCGCGGCCGAAGGCGGTCACGCGGTTTCCGGCGACTAGCCGATCCTGTCTCTGAACATTGCCTGCGAACCGGCCTGCTCCACATGGGGCGGGCCGGTTGCTTTTTCAGTACAATTCCACGTCGATGGCTATCGATGATCGCATCGCGCAGTGGACCCGTCGCGCGATAGAAGCGCGATGGCGTGGCGCGCGCGGTGGCGAGCTCGTCGCGCTACGAGGTGACGTCTCGACCCGGCGCTTCTGGCGCATTGCGATTACCGATTCGACCGCCGCGCCTCCAAGTGCGATCGTCATCGATCTCGGTCCCGCGGATCTCCCGCTTTACGCGCGCGCGCTCAAGATGTATCCCGAGCCGCTTGCGGAGCCGCCGTGGATAAATCTGCATCGATTTCTCACCGCGCTCGGCGCACCGGTCCCCGCTCTATATCAATGGTCTGCGCAAGACCGCATGTTGATGGTCGAGGACGTCGGGTCCCTCTCGCTGTTCGACGCCGCCCGCGCCAACCCCGCAAAGGCTGCCGACCTTTATCGCGATGCGATCCAGGAACTGATGCGGCTCCACATCGCCGGGACGGCGCGTGCCGATCGCGACTGTCTCGCGTTTCAAGTCGCATATGATGAGCGGCTGTTCGCGTGGGAGATGAATCGCTTCGTGGAATTCGGCCTCGCGGCGGTCGCCCCGGCCGTCGATGGTCATGCGCTCAACGCTGATCTCGCGAGCCTGGCGCGCGACCTCGGCGCGCTTCCCCGGATATTTTCTCATCGCGATTTCCACGGCAACAATCTCTACGTGCAAGGCGCGATGACATCGTCCAAAATTCGCATCATCGATTTTCAGGACGCGCTGATGGCGCCGGCAGCCCAGGACCTCGCGGTATTGCTGACGACGCGCGACACCGGCGCGATTATCTCACCGGCGGCAGAAGAGCGGCTGCTCAATTTCTACTTTAGCGGGCTCAGCCGACGCAGCGCCGCAACGATGAGCGGCGACGACTTCTTCCGAAGCTACCGGATGTGCGTTCTGCAGCACGCGCTCAAATGCATCGGACTGTTCGTGTCGCTCGAACGCGACGGCAAGCGCGAGTATGGGGCGTTCACACCGCACGCGATCGCACAGGCGCGCCGAATGCTGGCACTGCTCACTCCTGAATTTCCGCAACTGCGACTGGCGTTCGGCGCGTGATACGAGAGGGGTTTCACAAGTGAAAGCGCTGGTGCTTGCGGCCGGATTGGGAGAGCGGGTTCGGCCGCTGACCGAAAAAATTCCCAAGCCGATGCTGCCGGTGGGCGGCCATCCCCTCATTCATTATCCGCTCGCGATGCTGAAGCGCGCCGGCATTACGCAGGTCGCGATCAACGTTCATCACCTGGCGGGGCAAATTCAGCATGGGCTGCGGGATGGCAAATCGTTCGGCATGGAAATCACCTATGCGCCCGAGCCCACACTGACCGGCACCGGTGGTCCACTCAACGGGCTGCGCGGATATTTCGGCGATGAAACTTTCGTTCTCGCCAACAGCGACAGCATCCTCGATTTGGATCTCGCCGCGATGATCGCGTTTCATCGCGATCGCGGCGCGATTGCTACGGTAGGTCTATTCAAACCCGACGACGGCCACGAGCACGAGCATATCGAGATCGATCGCGACGCGCGCATTCGCCGGATGCGTCTGCTCAAGACGCGCGCTCCCCTCGCCTACAATGACTATCCAGCCGATCTCGGCGATCTCGATCCGTCCTCGCTCGATTGGTTCATGTATCCCGGCATCATCGTGATGGAACCCGCGATTTTCGTGCTGATTCCGAAAACGCTACCGTGGCCTCTGTTCACCGGCCTGTTCGGCCCGATGGTGGCAAACCGATTGCCGGTGTTCGGCTACGTGCATCGCGGATTTTTCCGCACCGTCGACGATCTGAAGACCTACGAAGCCATCTGCGGCGAGTTCGATGCGTCACCGCCGCAGTTTCAGCATCTATCGCTCAGTTGAATGAGTAGTGCACCTGCGTGAGCTGCTCGGATACTTCCCATAGCCGTGACGCGACGATCGGATCTTTTGCCGCGGCGCTGCAGGTCACCTTAGTAGGATTTCCCCACAGTTCGGCGAGTCCATCGGGTCCGATGTAGTCACCGCCGTGGACGTCGGACGAGGTCGCGGCGTATAGCGTCGGCAGCGCGCCCATCGCTGCACTCTGCGCGAAGGTCCGATTCATCGTCGACCAGAACGATTCCATGCCCGATGATCCCGCCATTCGCGGACCAGCGCTCTGTAGGTTCGTCGCGGCATAGCCGGGATGACATCCGAGCGCTAGGAGCTTCACGCCCGCCGCATCGGCGCGCCGTTGCAATTCGAAGGTGAACAGCAGATTCGCCAGCTTGCTCTGCCCGTATGCGAACCATTTGTAGTAGCCATTTTTCCAATCGAGGTCGTCGAACCGAATGCGCCCGATGCGATGTCCGCCGCTGCTCACGTTAACCACGCGCGCGTCAGCATTCGCGCGCAGCGTATCAAGCAGCAATCCGGTGAGCGCGAAATGCCCCAGGTGATTGGTGCCGAACTGCATCTCGAAGCCGTCCTCGGTTTTGCGATACGGCAGCGCCATCACGCCGGCATTGTTCACCAGCGCGCGCAGCGTGCGATGCGATTGATGAAACGCATCGGCAAAGCGGCGCACCGACACCAGACGCGACAGATCGAGTTCCATCACTTCGACGTTCGCATCGGGATTCGACGCGACGATCTGTTTCGCCGCTGCGCTGGCCTTGTCGAGGCTGCGGCACGCGAGGATCGTATTCGCATTGTGGCGCGCGAACTGCATTGCGGCCTCGTAACCGATGCCGCTGTTGCCGCCGGTCACGATGACGGTATGGCCGGACAGATCCGGCATATCGTCAGCAGTCCACGGTTTCGAATTCGCCATCGATAACTACCCTCTGCTGGGTCAGAGTTTCGAGGCCGGCTCGAGCCACATCCGCGCCGCATCTTCCAGCCGAGGCGCCGCTTCCTCGACCGTGCGGGGCGGCCGGATATTCACGATCACGACTTCATGCACGCCGGCATCGCGATAGCGCTTCAGATCGTCGGGCGTGATCGGTTTCGCATATGGGGAGATGATGATTTCGAGCTCCGAGAGCTTGCGATGATTCGCTTTCAGCAGCTCCTCGATGCGGCGGATTTTCGCCGCGGCCTCGTCGGGCAGCAGATTGAAGCCGTACCATCCGTTGCCGTATTCCGCTACGCGCCGCAGCGCCGGGCCGCTTTCGCCGCCGAACAGAACCGGCACCTTGTCGCCTTGCGCGGGTTTGGGATTGGAGCGCACGCCTTCGAACTTCACGAACTCGCCGCTATACGCGCTGATGGGATCGCCCCACAGCTTGCGCATCGCATCGATACATTCGCGCGTCCGCGCCGCGCGCCGCTCCCACGGGATGCCGAGTGCCTGGAATTCCTCTTCCAGCCATCCGATGCCGACGCCGAGCGCAACGCGTCCGTTGCTCAGCCAGTCGAGCGTCGCGACCACTTTCGCGAGCACCACCGGATTGTGCTCGGGCACGAGGCAAATACCGGTCCCGAGGCGAATCTTTTCGGTCACGGCCGCCATCGCGGTCAGCGCGATGAACGGATCGGCGATCGGTGCGTCGGTCCGCGCGGGCAGCACGCCGTCCCCGCTATAGGGATACTTCGAGGCGTATTTGTCTACCAACACAACATGCTCGGGAACCCACAGCGTAGAGAAACCCAGGCGTTCCGCGTTCGATGCGTAGGCCTTCATCAGTGCCATCGTGTTGCCGCGCCCGCCGACTGCTCCGAATATTCCGATCTTCACCTGACGATACCTCTTCCTTAGTATGTGTCGTTCTATCTAGCACCGACCGCGTCGGGAGGGTGAATGAATTCGGAATCGAATGCGGGCCGCACTGCGTCCATCAACGGCTTCGAGATGTATTACGAAGTCCGCGGCGAGGGTCAGCCGCTGGTGATGCTGCACGGGTTCACCGGCGCGGGATCGGATTGGCAATACGTCTTCGACCTCGATGAGCTCGCGAAGAGCTACCGCGTGATCGTCCCCGATCTGAGGGGACATGGCGGTTCGACCAATCCCTCCAATGTGTTCACGCATCGCCAGTGCGCGCTCGATGTGTTCGGACTGCTCGATCATCTGAAAATCGAGAAGTTCAAGGCGATTGGCCTGAGCGGCGGCGGCAACACTTTCCTTCATATGGCCACGGCGCAGCCCTCGCGCGTCGAGGCGATGGTCATCATCAGCGCGACGACTTATTTTCCCACTCAGGCGCGCGCGATCATGCGGATGTTCTCATTTGAGAATCTATCGGCCGAGGAACTCGCGCAAATGCGCGCACGCCATAAGCATGGCGACGAACAGATTCGCGCGCTTTATCGGCAAGGCAGCGCGTTCAAGGACAGCTATGATGATTTGAATTTCACCGCCGCCGACCTCGGAAAAATCACCGCCGACACTCTGATCGTGTATGGCGATCGCGATCCGCTCTACCCGTTGAGCATCGCGACCGACATGTACGCATCGATTCCGCACGCATACCTGATGGTGCTTCCGAACGCCGGCCACAGCCCCATCTTTGGGGAGGCGAAAGACTACTTCGCGAAGACCGCGACATCATTCTTACGCGGTGAGTGGAAATAATCGTCAGGCTGGCCGGACGCGCCGGCGAAGTGAGGAAGGCTGCGTAGTGCCGTCGATCAACCTTTTCGGCCCGGCCTGCGCGAGAGGATCGCGACCCGCAAGATGTAGCTCCAGATATGGAAAATCATCGTAACCCCAGAACAACTCATCACCCACTTCCATCATTGGAACGCCAAAGACGCCGCGCTTTATAGCATCGTCGGTCTGTCTCCGGAGCTGCGACTTTATTTCCGGCTGCGAGGCCTGCGCGACCAGGTCCACTCCCGGTAACCCGAGTTCATTGGCGACGCGTTCGGCCACCTCGGGTTCGCTGACGTGAAGCGCTCGACACCATACCGCGGCGAACAGCGCATCGATGAGTTTGTGGCGTATCGGCCTTTCGAGCGGCAGCAGCGACATTCTCAGCGCGAGGACGGGGTTAAAGGGAAAGTACAGGGGGCTTTGCATGGGCAAGTCCAGAAGAATGGCTTTGCGCTGGACGTTCTTCATCATCCAGCGGCCCTTTGCAGGCGTCTCACCAGGTCCTAGCGTTCCGCTGGCATCGAGGAGGGCGGCATACAGCACCGGAACCGCATCAATCTGGAATCCGTATTTCTCGGCGAGCTTTGGCAACTGATTCCACGCCAGGTAGGCGTTGGGCGAGATGTAGTCGAGGTAAATGCGAATCGTGCGAGAGCTCATCCTTAGTCCTCCATCGGCAGCCCCACGTAATTTTCAGCGAGGCTCTGGGCGGCCGC
Source organism: Binataceae bacterium (SeqCode) (assembly GCA_035294805.1). Lineage (GTDB taxonomy): Bacteria > Desulfobacterota > Binatia > Binatales > Binataceae > DATGKG01. The sequence goes on from DATGKG010000153.1 coordinate 6,389, forward strand.
GCGTGAACTTGTCACGTAGTCGAGCTCGGCCATCTGGCGGTGGCGATCGAAGGCGTTGTTGTCGTCGAAGCGATGTAGCATCGAGGTCATCCACCACGAGAAGCGCTGCACCTTCCATACGCGCCGCAAACACGTCTCCGAATATCGATTCAGCAGCTCGCGCGAGCCGCTGCGGTAGAACTCCACGATCGCGCGCGCGAGGACGCGCACGTCCGCGACCGCGAGGTTGAGGCCCTTCGCACCGGTTGGCGGCACGATATGCGCGGCATCGCCGGCGAGGAACAAATTCCCGCATTGCATCGGTTCGACGACGAAGCTGCGCATCTCGGTGATGCCTTTTTGCACCACCGTACCCTCGCTGAGCTTCCATCTATCGCGCGTGGCGAAACGGCGATGCAGCTCCTCCCAGATGCGCGCGTCGGGCCACGCTTCGATTTGTTCGTCGGGCGCGCATTGGAGGTACAGGCGCGTAAGCTGCGGCGAGCGCATGCTATGGAGCGCGAAGCCGCGCTCGTGATTCGCGTAGATGAGTTCATCGGATGACGGCGCGACCTCCGCGAGGATGCCCAACCATGCGAATGGATAGACGCGCTCGAACGCGGTCAGCACGCCCGCGGGAATCGTCGGACGGCAGATGCCATGGAACCCGTCGCATCCCGCGATGAAATCGCATTCGATTTGCTGCGCCGCGCTATCCGTATGATATCGAATGAAGGGCTTCGGTCCGTCGAAGTCGCGCACGATGACATCATCGACTTCGAAAATGACTTGCCCGCCGGCCGCGAGGCGCGCATCGGTGAGGTCACGGACGACCTCATGCTGCGCATAGATGGTGATGCCTTTTCCGCCCGTCAGATCGGCGAAATCGATCCGATGGCCATGTCCGTTGAAGCGCAACTCGATGCCATGATGGACGAGCCCTATCTGCTCCAGGCGCGCGCCGACTCCGGTCTCGACCATCAGCTCGACGGTGCCTTGTTCGAGCACCCCCGCGCGCACGCGCTCCTCGACGTACTTGCGGCTGCGATTTTCGATGACGACGGAGTCGATGCCGGCGAGGTGCAGCAGATGCGAAAGCATCAGCCCGGCAGGTCCCGCGCCGACGATTCCAACCTGCGTGCGCATCGCGCGAGGTTACACGGAGCGCGTCAAACCGCCGTCGATTCGAATCATCGAGCCGGTGACATACGCGGCGAGCGGGCTCGCGAGAAATGCCGCGACCGCGCCGAACTCCGCGATAGTGCCCATCCTGCCGACCGGCAACGTGGTTTCGAAGCGCTTCAGGGCTTCCTCGACCGCAATGTTCAGCCGCTTGGCATTCGCCTGATGGAGCTGGACCGAACGGTCGGTGGCGATGACACCGGGCAGCAACATATTGACGGTGATGCCATCGCGCGCGACCTCGCCGGCCAGCGTCTTCGACCATCCGGCAACCGCGCCGCGCAGCGTGTTGGAAATTCCAATCGTCGGAATCGGTTCGATCACGCTGTACGACGCGACGGTGAGAATGCGGCCCCATTTGCGCGCGCGCATCTCGGGCAGCAGCATGTCAGTGATGCGGAACAGCGGCAGCACCATCGCGTGGAACTGCGCCTCCCACAGTTCGGGCTTGACGCCCGAGGCTCCCGACGGAGGAGGTCCGCCGGAGTTGTTCACGAGGATGTCGATGGGCCCGAGTTGCTCGCGCGCCGACTTCACCGCGGTCTCCGTAGCGGGCCAATTCGCGAGGTCGGCGGCAAAGCCGATCGCCTTCCCGCCGCGCGCGGTCATCTCCGATGTAGTAGCATCGATCGTCGCCTGGGTGCGCGCGACGATCGCGACCGCGACGCCCTCCGTAGCGAGCGCCTCGGCGATTCCTTTGCCGATGCCCTTGCTACCGCCGAAGACCAGCGCGGTCTTGCCTTTGATTTGCAGATCCATTGCTAATGTTTCGGCATTCCGAAGCCGCCCTGCTCGGCGTGATGTCCGTAGATGTCGCGCGTGTAGTACTCGGACTGATACGTCGAAGCGCGCGCGCCGCATCCATACTCGATCATCCAACCCGAGGGGGTGTTGAAGTAGAACGAGTACATGTGGTCGTTCGAGTGCTTGCCGATCCCCATCGCGACGGGAACATTTTGACTGCGCACCAACTCATGCGTCATGCCGACATCATCGAAGTTGTCGACCTCGAGCATGATGTGATTGAGCATCCGGGAGCCGTCGGGGACACCGAACGCGACGGTGTGATCGCGATCGTTACAATGCATGAAGCGAATTTGCAGGAAGCCGTTGCCGATTTTGATTTTGTATTCCACGCCGCCACGCATCCCGAGGGTATGGTAGAACTTCTGCGCCGCGACCGGATCTTGCTGGCGTATGATACAGTGTCCCAACCCGCCGGTGCCGGTCTTGAATCGCCCGTGCATCGGGCGGCCGGGATAGAACGGCCTTTGGAATTGGACCTCCGGCCCGTGGAATATCTCCACCGGATTCCCGCCCGGATCCTGCAGCTTCAACACCTCGAGGACGTGCCTCTCGTTGGCTTCGTCATCCGAACCGACGCGGAACTTGATACCCGCCTCGGATAGCTGACGTTGCATCGCGCCGAATTCTTCCGCTCCCGCAACCCGGAAGCCGAGATATTGCAAATCGTCGCTCGGATCGTGATGCATCACGATGCGATGATGGAAGTAGTCCATCCGCAGGTAGCATCGATCGCGCTCGCCCTCGTCTACGAGTTCGAGGCCGACGACTTGGGTCGCGAAGTTCTTCCATGCGTCCAGATCCTTGACGCCGATTCCCATATAGCCGAGTTCTGTTACTTGGATCATAGATCCTCCAGCGGCAGGCCGTTCTCACGATGCTTTTCCCACGAATGCGGCTTGCAGTAAAGAACCGCCGCTTCCGCTCCAAACGGCACGATCACCCCCCATTTTCTCGCTTACCGATTCCCTATATCGATCTATATCGACAGTGATGGGCGCGTGTGACAATGAGACTGGCGCGCGGCATCATCTTACAGGGGGAGCAGGTGGCGATGGCGAAAAGTTTCCTGGGGGATATTTCCATCCGGATCGCGGGCGGGTTGCTCGCCGTGATGCTCGCAATCGTGCTGGTCGTCGGCACCGTATCGGCCGCCGACAACATCAAGGCGGGCGACAAAATTTCACCCGAGAACGCGGACCTCGTCAAAGACCTCGTCTCGCCCGGACTCTTCTACATGGTCACGCATGGGATGCTGATGAACATCAAGCCGACCCGCCGCGTCGACTGGCCGCCGCCCTATCGCGAGGCGACCGAGAAATACTCGTCGCAGGTCGCGCTCAGTCCCGATCACCGCAGTATGGTCGGCTATGTCGCGGGCCAGCCGTTTGCCGATATCGACGACAACGATCCCGACGCCGGCGTGAAGATCATGTGGGACAACGTTTTTCGTCCCATCACCAGCGACGACTACGACTTGCGCTTCTTCAACTGCCAGAGCCAGTACGTGCGGCCGGGGCAGACGCAGCAGGTTATCGATGAAATCCAGGTCGGGCACTACGCGGGTTACGATCTGATCGGCCGCACCGAGGTCGAGCCGATTCCCGTCGATCCCGACTTCATCAAGACCAATCGGATGTGGCTGTTCGGATTGTATCCGGTGCTGGCGCCCGAGAGCGCGCGCGGAACCGGCCTCATCCGCTATCGCTATATGGATGGAACGCGCGGCGACGACACCTGGGCATGGCAACCGGGCGATCGTCGAATCCGCCGCCTCAACGAGGCCTTCCTCAGCAGCGCGACCGACGCGCAGACCAACGATCCCGATCACTACTCGGGCTTCAATCCCAAGACCGAGGAGTACGACTACCACTTCCTCGGTGAGCGCGCGATGCTCGCCAGCGTTCATGCGGCGCACGCGCCGGAGATCACCTGCCTCTACGATGGCGGCGCGTCCGCATGTCCCGAAAACTGGGAGCTACGGCATCTATATGTGGTGGCGGCGACTCCGCGTCGCGGCAGCACGCAAGGTGCGCGCGGCGCGCTCGAGAAAGCCAGCGTGGTCTACATCGATTCGGAAGTGTGGTTCAATCCGTACGTCGATACCTATGACCGCGAAGGCCAGCTCTTCAAGACCCACATCTACTGGCTGACCTATCACGACCGTCCGGTGCCCGATGCCAAGGTCGCCATCTATCCATTCGATCGCGAGTTCGTGGTCGGCTCGACCGCGGTGAACGTGCAGGGCGGCTTCTCGACTATGTGCTACTTGCCGGGTCGCAACATGCCCGAGCACGAATGCTGGTACATCAACATGGGCGCGGTGGACAAGAACTTCTTCACCACGCAAGCGATGGTAAACGCCGCGCCGTAGCTCTACTAGAGAGCGATGCCTTCCTCTCGTGTCTCCTCTCTCACTAGTGAGAGAGGGTGGATGGCGCAGTTGTAGCTCTGAATCTGCGCGACAACTGTGCCAGACGGGTGAGGGCCGGAGGGCGTCCTCGCCCGCCGGTGGTGGAGCGCCATGAACT
>DATGKG010000154.1:0-3871 GCA_035294805.1 Binataceae bacterium (SeqCode)
TGGATGGCGAAGTCGAGATTCGCCTCGTGAAACTGAGCAAGGCGCTCGTTGCCGAGGATCACGAAGGCACCACGATGCTCGAGGGAAATCCCGATGGCAAGAAGATGGGCTACATCGTCGCGCGCCGCGGCCATATGGCGCTGCTGCCGAAAGGCTCCGCGTACCAGTTTCATGCCAGCAAGCCCGGCGTGATTTTGCTGCAAACCATCGTCGGCGATCTCACCATCGAAAAGTGGAAGGATATCTGCCAGAAGTAGAAAGCTGGCAGAAGTAGGAGCACGAAAATGTCGGACGCCAATCAGTATGGATATCGCGCCTTTAAGTTAGGCGGCTTCAACTTCACGCGCGATGAGTACTTCGTGCACATCGCGTGGCCGGGCGGCAGCCATATGATGCCGGTGGATGCGTTCCTGCGCGCGCTCATCCGCGACGTCGCGTGGAACTTCTTTTACGGCATCGTGAACTTCGATGCGGTCTTCGGCACCGTCAATCACTACGGCACCGTCGACGTTTTCGCGGGGCTGTACAACGCCGGCTATCGCGAGAACAACAAACATTACGTCGAAAATCTCAAGGGCGATGAGGTCCGTGAACGCTTCTCGGAAATCCTCGCCGATTGGACCAACGAGGGCTTCGATCCCTTCGCAGCGCCGGCCGAGACCGGCACACCCTTCGGCCCCAAACGCGGCAACAATCCGAATGCGATCAATCGCAAGCGGCTGGTTGCGCATCGCATGACCGGCATGAAGGATGACACTCCACTGCGCAGCGATGCGTCCGGCAATCCTGTAAATCGCCAGTTCCTCGATGTGCCGCAGGACGAGCCCGAAGTTCACGCCGAGCCCGGATTCGAGAATTAGGTGCATGCGTATAACTTCTTCGCGTACGTGTCGCGCTCCGATGTGACCTGGAATCCGTCGGTATGTTCGGTGGTGAAAGACAGCCTGATCTGCGCGACGACCGAAGAGTTCATGCTGCCCGTTATTCACGGCAACGATCGCGTCGAATGGTTCGTGCAACTCACCGACGAGATTCATTGGGATGTCCAGGATCGCGACAGCGGCGCGCCGCGCGCGCGTGCGGTGATGAAGGCGGGCGACGTCGCGGCGATGCCGGCCGACATCCGCCATCAGGGCTATTCGCCCAAGCGTTCGATCCTGCTGGTGTGGGAGAACGGCGACCCGACGCTGCCCGAGAAGTACGCGACCGGCAAGCTGAAAGCGAACCCGGTGGATTTCTAGTTCATACGTGCGAATGATCCGGCGATTTCTTCAACTTCACGAGCCTAAGAAGATTGCGCACCGGACGTGAGGGTTTTAGCCGGCTCGCGAAAATCGTCCATGAAACTTCCGCCACCAGGATGTCGCCTTCAGGCGTGACCGCGATGCCGTGCGGCGCGATGAGTTGGCCCGGTCCTTCGCCTTGTCCATTGTCGCACAAGCGGGCCTGCAATTTTCCGTCGAGCGAGTAGATGCTCACGCGCGGCCCCATCCCCGGACGATTCCAGGCCTCCCAGAAATCCGGCGCCGCCTGCGTCCACCACACCGAGCTGAGCTCGCCGATGTAACACATCTGCTCGGGACTGCGCGTGTCGATGCACATCCCGCATGGCATCGCCATTCCATACCAAATGTGTTCGAGCTTGCCGTTGGGCGTGAACACTTGCACGCGATTGTTATGCCGATCTGCGACGTAGACGTAGCCGTCGCGATCGGTCGCGATGTTATGCGGAAGGTTGAACTGGCCCGGGTCATTGCCGGGCTGTCCCCATGAGTAAAGCAGGCGACCATCGGGCGCGTACTTATGCACCTTCGGATTGAGGTAGCCGTCGCTCACGAAGATGTCGCCGGTATGCGGATTGAGCGCAACGTGCGTGCACTGATTGAAGGGCTGGCCGCTCATCGCCTTCGCGGGTTTGCCGCTCACTCCGATGGTCATTAGCACTTCGCCCTCGGGCGTGCACTTGCGCACCGTGTGATCGAAGACGTCGGTGAGCCATACGTTGTCGTCGGGTCCGATGGTGACGCCGTGCGCGCGAGGAAACATTTTCTTGTCGCCCCAGCTATGAAGAAATTTCCCGCGGCTATCGAGCACGACGACCGGCGTCTCGCCGCGATTGAACATGTAGACGTTGCCCTTGGAGTCGATGGCGACGCCCGCGACGTCGTACATCCATCGGTCGGGCATGTCGCCCCACTCTTCCACGATTTCATAAAGGTAGTCGCCGCCGCCGGTTCGCAGAGCCATATGGCACCCTCCTGAGTTTGAGCGCATCGCAGCTTAGCGCTAAACGAAGCTGATCGGTTATGCTGCTGACGATGAGGAAATGTCTATGCGGAATCTCGATCAGCAGACGATCACGGACAGCGCCCTCGAACGGATCGTGAATTGTCCCGACGCGCGACTCAAAGAAGTGATGACCGCGCTTATTCGTCATGTGCATGAATTCGCGCGCGAGGTGAAACTCACTCCGGCCGAGTGGATGAAGGGCATCGAGTTTCTCACCGCGGTCGGCCGCATCACCGACGACAAACGCCAGGAGTTCATCCTGTTATCGGATACGCTGGGGCTCAGCGCGTTGGTCGATATCCTCGCCAATCGCGGCAAGTCGGCCGACGCGACCGAATCGAGTCTGCTCGGCCCCTTTTTTCGCGAAGGCGCGCCCGAGATGGCGGCCGGCGAAAGCATCGCGCGAGGGATCGAGGGCGAGCCGCTGCTGTTGTATGGCCGCGTGACCTCGACCGACGGCAAACCGCTCGGCGGCGCGCGCATCGACGTGTGGCAGGCGTCGACGGATGGCCGCTACGATTTGCAATTCGACAATTTCAAGGGCGGCGAGATGAACCTGCGCGCGCGCTTCTGCACCGACGCGGACGGACGTTATCGCTTCAGGTCGATGAAGCCCTCGAGCTATCCGGTGCCGAGCGATGGTCCGGTCGGCAGGATGCTCAATGCTCTGGGCCGCCACCCGTATCGTCCCGCGCACATACATTTCATAATATCCGCCGCCGGGTATCGGCCGCTGGTGACCGCGCTGTATATCGATGGCGACAAATACATCGACAGCGATGTGGTTTTCGGTTCGCGCGAACAGTTGGTGGTGAAATACCGGAATGGAAAATCGTCGGAACCGGATTCGATTGAATACAACTTCGCAGTCGAGCCGATCGCAACAGATAGTCAATCCTAATAGTCAGTCGAGCAGGCGAATAGTCATTTCAAATATAATCGAGGGACTATGCTTAATCAGGAAGAAAAGGACAAGCTGGAGAAACTGTTCGCTGCACAACATGTCGCCGTGCTCATTACCGATGGCGAGGAATGGCCGACCGCGACGTTGCAGGCATTTGGCGAGACCGACGATCTCGACCTTATCTTCATCATGAACGAGAGCGCCGAAAAATATCAGAATCTGCTCAAGCGCCCGAAGGCGACTGTGATGGTCGATACCCGCGATACCGGCGACATTCCGACGTTTCGCGTCACCCGCGCGGTGGTGCAGGGCGTCGCGCACGATGTGAAGCGCGACAGCGGCGAATGGAATTCGCTCAAGGCGACGTTCCTCCAGAAGAATCCCTTCGAGCATCCGTTTTTCAATGCGCCTGTGCTGCGCATGATGCGTATCAAGGGCGTGCGCGTGTCCTATGCCGGCGACGGCCACGACACCTTCAAGGCCGAGTTCTAACTAACTTCGATGGCCGACCCGTGGCATTTCGAAAAGCTGCGCCTTAAAAGCGGACTTAACATGCAGGTCGCGCGCGCCGGCGTCGATTCCGCCAGGCCTCTGGTCGTCATGCTGCATGGATTTCCCGAATGCTGGTACTCATGGCGCCATCAGTTGCGCGCGCTCGCGCCGCATTTCGAATGCGTC
>DATGKG010000155.1:0-10811 GCA_035294805.1 Binataceae bacterium (SeqCode)
CGATCTCGGGTGCGCCGCGACGGCTTCATCAGATGCGGGAAAGCCTCGATGATGAGGCGCATGAAGTCCGTGTCGGCGCGCGCGAAGCCGCGCGTGCGAAGCTCGCCGACCAGGTCGGTGCGCGGACCGTTGCGTAACTCTCGTATCGGCGGCGGAATGTAATCGCGCGGATTGCCGGCCGTCATCAGGTCGATGAACATCGCCGCGAGGATGACTTCGTGCGGCGGCGACGCGCCCGTGGAGATCGTCTCGCCCAATGCGGCGAGGTTGCGGGTGGTGCGTGCATCGACGAGCGAACTCGCCTCGGCCTTCAGATGGGCCGACAGCCACGGCATCAGTTGCTCGAGGATGCCCAATTCCTCCATCAGCACCAGCGCGCGCGCCGCGCCGGTCTGCCCGATGGTGCGAAAGGTCTCCTCGACCAGCCGTGGCACCGACGCCTTCTGCAAGTCGCATCGATGCCGTTCAATCGCGGCCAGCGTGGCCGGCTCGATGTCGAATCCGAGCTTGGCGGCGAAGCGCACCGCGCGCAGCATGCGGACGGGATCCTCGCGCATACGCAACTCGGGATCGCCAATCGTGCGGATGAGGCGCGCGCGCAAGTCGGCGACGCCATTGGCATAGTCGATCACACGAAAGGTCTGCGGATCGTAGAAGAGCGAGTTGACCGTGAAATCGCGCCGAAACGCATCCTCCTCCGGCGTGCCGAAAGTATTGTCATGGCGGATGAGCGGGTCATCGATGGTGACGCCTTCGGCCTGCTTGCGGAAGGTCGCAACCTCAATATTCTTCGGCCCGAAGAAGACGTGGACGAGCCGGAAGCGCCGCCCGATCAGGCGCGAATTGCGGAACAGGTCGCGCACCTGCTGCGGATGCGCATCGGTGGCGACGTCGAAATCCTTGGGACGCCGCGAAAGCATCAGATCGCGGACACTGCCCCCAACAAGATAGGCGAGCTGACCGGCCTTGATCAGGCGATAGAGCACCTTGAGCACGTCGGGATCGATATCGCGACGCGAGATGGGATGCTCGGCGCGTTCGAGTATATGAGGTTCCAATCGCCTATTGCGGCGCGCGGTTTCGACTGCCGCGCGCGTCTGTCAGAAATTAGCACGCCGATGCCGGCTATTCACGATGGCCGGAAGAGGGCCTGCATCGCAAATCGAAAAGACTGTGGTTATGTTACCTTTCGATGGCAATCGGCTAGAATAACTACGTCAAGCGAAACGTCTTAAATCTTACCGCGGCATTTACGTGCCCCCCTACCCAATCGAGGAAACTTGCGATGGACCCCTTTGTCTCCGACATCAAAAAAATCCAGGAACGCGCCAGGAAACAAATTGAAAAAGGTGCTGTCACTCAAGGCTATCAGGGTGACGCCCAACAAGTATGCAAGGTGCTCAATGAAGCGCTCGCGACTGAATTGGTCTGCGTGCTGCGCTACAAGGCGCACTACTACGCCGCCAAGGGAATCAACTCCGAGGGCGTCAAGGCCGAGTTCATCCAGCATGCGAATGATGAGCAGGGACATGCCGACCAGATCTCCGAGCGCATCACCCAGCTCAATGGCGAGCCCAATCTGAACCCGGATGGCCTCGAGACCCGGAGCCATTCGCAGTACGAGACCAGCGATGACCTCGCGACCATGATCAAAGAAGACCTGATTGCCGAGCGCATCGCCATCGACAGCTACGGCGAAATAATTCGTTGGCTGGGTGAAAAAGATCCTACTTCGCGCCGTCTAATGGAAAGCATTCTGGAAAAAGAAGAGGAACACGCCAACGACATGAACGACCTGCTGAGCCGCTTCAACAAGTAGCGCAGCCGGACTTCCCGCTTCGACATTTCCAGAGGGCCGGGTTGAGGGCCATCGACGCCTCATGACCCTGGCCGCTCACAAACGACGCCTGGGTGGAATCGTTCGTGGGCGGCCGGGGATGACAGGGTGGCGACGCCCTCACCCCGGCCCTCTTTTTCCCTTTGTGTTTCAAGGGGCTTAAGCTTGACATAGCCCCGCCCTGTACCGCATTTTGCTCCGTGACCGTAACTGCTAGGCTGCGGTCGTGACCGTGGGTTGCGGGGGTAAGATGCGTCCGAAATACGTGGCCCGGATCCTGTTCATCACATCTTTAGGGCTTGCGGCGTCGGTACTGACGCAGGCGCAAACATCGTCGGAAAAGGCCAGCTCCCAAAACGCCCAAACTCCTTCCGTATCGAAGGCTCAAGTGTCGAATTCCGCGGCTGCCAACGCATCGCCAGGCGCGGCCGCTTCGACCAATGAAGCTGCGGCAGCGAATCCTACTCCGATTCTGTTGGGCGCCGGCGACGGCGGTCCGATGGCAGATCCCGAACCCGCCAAACAGGCAGGTTTTCCGCACGATTTGTATCGATGGGTGTTGCCGCCGGATAACCTCGAGCGCCCGCCGGAAAAGATCGGGCTGGGCCGCGCGCTGTTCTTCGATCGGCGCCTCTCCTTCGATCAGAAGGAAAGCTGCTCGACCTGCCACGACCCCGAAAAAGGCTTTACCGATCAGCTTCCCACCTCGATGGGAATCCACAACCAGTTCGGCAAGCGCAACGCGCCGACCATCGTCAACGCGACCTTCAACATCTTGCAGTTCTGGGACGGACGCGAGCCGATCCTCGAGGAGCAGGCGCGACGCCCGATTCTCAATCCGATCGAGATGGGCATGCCCGATGAAAAGACCGTCGTCGATCGCCTGAATTCCGCGCCCGAATATCAGAAGGCGTTCATGGACGTGTTCGGCCACGCGCCGAACTATAACGACATGACCAAAGCGATCGCATCGTATGAGCGCACCCAGGTCGCATTCGATGCGCCGTTCGACAAATTCATGGAAGGCGACGACAAGGCGCTCACCGATCAGCAGAAGCACGGATGGTCGATCTTCAACGGCAAAGGACGCTGCATGTCATGTCACGGCGTCAACTCTGTGCAGCCGATGTTCAGCGACAATCGCTTCCACAACATCGGCGTGTCGGCGCACAACAAGGACTTCGTCAATCTCGCGCGACAAGGCTTGAAGATCATTGCCGAGGGCGGCGGCAAAGAGGAGTTGGACAAGCTCGCGATTCAAACCGACTTGAGCGAACTCGGGCGCTTTCTTGTCACGCAGCAGCCGCACGACATCGGCGCTTTCCGTACGATGGGCCTGCGCAACCTGCTGGTCACCGAGCCATATTTCCACGATGGCTCGCAGGCGACGTTGTGGGACACCATTGATCATTACAACAAAGGCGGCGTGCAGAATCCTTACCTCGATGGCGGCATCGTTCCGCTCGGCCTGTCGGAGCAGGAAATCGATGACCTCGTTGCGTTCCTCGAATCGCTCACCAGCCCGCGCTATGCGGATGCGGCCGAGCATGAATTCGCAGCGCAACTCGCGCGCTCCAAGACCGATCGTCCGCAGCGCGACGTTGACGCGGCGATGGGGCTCAAGGGCCGCAACGATCAGAGCCTATCCGGGCCGTTTGGCGATATCGGTCCCGACATGGACCAGATGAAAGAAGATCCCGCGCAGCTTGGTGCCGAGTGAGCATCGAGCGCGCGCGACCAGCAATCCTGACCCGTCGGCGCAACGCGACTGGCTCAAAACGAGGTTCCCGCGATGGCGGTGCGGCATAAGAGCGTTGAAACGAAGTACATGGAGGATCGCGAGAAAGTCCTGCGGGGATTGCGCGGACTCGATCGCCGCAGCTTCCTCAAAGTGCTCGGCGCGACGATGGGCGCGGTCGCCGCCAAAGGGCTGGTCACGCCGCATTCGTTCCAGCTCATCACGCTGGCAGATGCCGCGCCCGACAAGACCGCCGAGAAAACCGGGATGCAAGGCAAGCGTCCCTTCACCTTCGCCTACATATCGGACACCCATCTGTACGAACGCACGCTCAATCAGCGGTTCGTGCGAGCTGCGGTCAAGGCCGTCGAAGACGTCAACGCGCTCGACCCGCAGCCGGATTTCGTACTCTTCGGCGGCGATCTCGCGCAGCTCGGAGGCCGCAAGGAACTCGAACTCGGCAAGCAGATCCTCGATGAGCTGAAGGCGCCGGTCAAAATGATGGTCGGGGAGCACGACTGGTTCTTCGATCTGGGCGAGGCGTGGCAGGACATGTTCGGCCCGCCCACCTACTCGTTCGATTGGAAGGGCGTCCACGTTATCACGCTGATGAGTGTGCATGAGAAGGATTTCTGGACGCCGCTCAAGATGACCCCGGAAGAGCGGATGCATACGGTGGCGGGTCTTGATAACGGCACCCAATCGCGCTTCATGGTCGGCGAGGATCAGCTCGCGTGGCTGGAGGACGACCTCGCAAAGGTGCCGCATTCGACCCCGTTGCTGATCTTCTCGCATTCGCCGCTCTACAAATATTACCGCCCATGGAATTTCTGGACCGAAGATGCCGACGATGTGCAGGCAATCCTGCGCAACTATTCCCGTGTCACCGTCATCCATGGCCATACGCATCAGATGCTGTTCAACCAGATTCACAACATCAGCTTTTACGGCATGCTCTCGACGGCGTGGCCGTGGCCGTACGCGCCGCAGGGATTGCCGGCGCTGACGGTGCAGATGAATCGCGCCGATCCGTTCGATCAGTTCGACGGCGTGGGCGACGGCCAGTTCAACGTCAACGCAGATGGGCTGGCGGACAGCATCTACAATTTGTGGGATCGCAATCCGGTGACAGTTAAGGCGAGCTATCTGACCTCGCGCGGCGCGCGCGACAAACCCTCGGCGCCGCAGTTCGCGAGCTATTGATGATGCATAAGGAGCGGTGGGCATTCGCTTTAGGGGAACGATGAAGCCTCACAAAAAAATCCTGACGGCGCTGGTCGCGGCATCTTCGATAGGCGCCGCCGTCTACCTCGCGGCCAATCGCAACCCAGACATCGGAAATCGGATCGCCCAGCGTCTTCAGTCGATTCTCAATTCCGATGCGCTCGCGCAGCAGTTGCCGACCCATCAGGCGGGCGCGAGCACCAGCGGCAATGTCGTCGTCGAGTTGTGCGACGGCAAAACCAAAATGGAAATCAAAGGCCTCAAGCCGGGCCAGACTATGTCGCGTGCGCAGGCGCTCGCGGTCACCCGCGCGCTGATGGCGGATTGGGCCCGCCAGCATCCCGATCAGCATTGGGAGATGGCGCAGGGCGAGCCGGATAACAGCAACAGCGAATGGTCCGACGAAACCAACTCGACCGAGGCAACGCCGGCGCCTCAGGTTGCGCCGACTTTCCCGATTCCGAATTTTGGCGAGACCGCCCAAGCGCCTGCCGGGCAATACACCTCGATCGAAGTTCCGACCGCGGCTCCAACTGCGCATCGGACGCACCGCCCACGACCTCGCACGCCGATCGCGACGGCTGTTCCGGCCACGCAAACGCCGAGGCCGACCGCGAGCCCGACGCCCGCGCCGCCGACCGCCTCCTCAACTCCAGCTCCCACCCGGGCGCCCACCAATGCGCCGACGGTCGCACCGACCGAGAAACCATCAGCTGTCCCGGCCGTGGCAATGACGGCGGCGGCCGCGGCGAACGCCATGCAAAGCATCGCGCCTACGCCCAAACCGACGCGCACGCCAAAGCCAACGCGAACGGTGACCGCGACGCATACCGCGACTCCAACTCGAACCCGCACCGCGACTGCGACACGGACGGTAACCGCCACGCGAACCGTAACGCCGACGCATACGGCGACGCCGACCAGAACCCGGACCGCTACTGCTACCCGTACGGTAACTCCTACCCGTACCGCGACGCCGACCCGTACGCGCACGGCGACCGCGACCGCCACTCCGATGCCGACGCCGCGCAACCCCACCATCGGCGGCCCCGGGCATAAGCAACTTCCGGTTCAGCAGGGCGATACCTACGCGAGCTTCAGTCAGCGCGACCAGAAGATCTGGCAGGCGAACACCGACCGCTTCATCCAGGAAGGCAAGGAAGTCTTCCACGATGCGAACAAGCTCGGCAGCACCATCGGCGTCAGTTGCGATATGTGCCATCCCGACGCCGCCAACACCCATCCCGAGACCTATCCGAAGTATCAGGTGCAGTTGCAGCGCGTGGCGCTGCTGCGCGACATGATCGAGTGGTGCATCGAGAATCCGGTCAAGGGCAAGACTATGGATCCCAACGATCCGCGCCTGCGTGCGATGGAGGCCTACATTTTGTCGCAGCGCAAAGGCGTGCCGCTCGATTACGGCAAACACTAGAACCTCCTAGATCCGATGATCGCGATTGCGACATCGACTTACCACTTATATACCTTGATAGTTATATAACTGAGCGATAATATGATCCCCGCGATGGCAAACATGTTCGAGGTTCTCGCGGAGCCGAACCGGCGTCGCATCCTCGACCTGATTCGAAAGCGCGAGCGCTCGGTCGGGGAGCTAGTGGAACGTCTATCGCTCAGCCAGCCGGGAGTATCGAAGCATCTGCGCGCGCTCCGCCAGGCGGGATTGGTATCGGTGCGGGTCGAGGCGCAGCGACGTTGCTATCGTCTGCGAGCGAAGCCGCTGCTCGAACTCGAGGCGTGGCTCGAGCCGTATCGCAAGTTCTGGACGTCGCAACTGGACGCGCTCGAAGAGCATCTCGACAAGGAGAGTTGACCAATGGATGGAAGCATCAAGAAGGTCGCCGAAGGTTATCAGCTTCGCTTCGAGCGCCACCTCAAGCATCCGATCGAGAAGGTGTGGAACGCACTGACGAAATCCGAGCTCAGCGCGCAATGGCTCGCGCCGGCGGAGATCGATCTACGCGAGGGCGGGCGCGTACTCATTCGCTTCACCAACGGCGACACCGTGATCGATGGCACCGTGCTCGCGCTCAAGCCGCCCAACCTCCTCGAGTACGCGTGGAAGGATCAGCGCGAGTATCGCGGTCCGGTACGCTGGGAGCTGACCTCGGAAAGCAGCGGCACCAAATTGATCCTTACGCACACGCTCCCATTCACCCAGACGCTCAAGCCGCATTCGTTCCTTGCGGGATGGGACTCGCACCTCGAGCAGATGGTCAGCGCGCTCGATGGCCGTCCGATTCCGTGGTCGCGCGACCGGTGGCAGGAGCTTTACGACGAGTACGCCGCTGCGACGTCGGACGTCTGAGCCTCAGCGCCCAAAATATCCCAAAAGATATCCAATGACGCGCTCGGCGATCGCGGCTATATAGAAGAGCGAGAGCATCGGACATAGCGCGCGCACAATGTTGCCCGGCACCGTGGGTGGCGGCGCGAGACCGAGCACGATCTCTAACCCGAAATTGATGATACCGCCGAAGTGCCCGAGGCGGCTTTTGATCGGCGCGCCGTTCAGCACCATCGAGTCGATCGCATACTGGGAGAATGAGATCGCGATCAGCGCCGGGATGTAAAACGGAATCGCGCGCGACCACGCCTCGCACGTCAGCGCGGTCAGCACGAAGGTGATATCGGCGATGGCGTCGAGCCATCGTCCGACGCCGCCTGCAATGTTCATCCGTCGCGCGACCCGCCCGTCGACGAGGTCTGATATCGCGCCCGCGATTGCGATGCTGCCGAGCACGGCCCCGCCGCGATAGCCTGACTCGAATGCGAACAGCCACGCGATCGCGAGGATGAAGCGTGACGCGCTGAGCAGATTGGCCGCCTGCGATCGCACCGCAGAGCCCTTCGCGGGCGGAGTGATGTCGCGTGCCGCTTCCGTTACAATCGATGCCTCATGGCAAAAACGCGCACCATCCAGATTATCAGCCACGGACCCTCATGCCTCGACGGCGTGATGGCGGCCGCGGCAATCGCCCGCTTCTACGACGGCCATCGCGTGCTCACGAGCTTGCCCGGCAATAATGAAAGCGATCGCGCGATCCAGGCGCTGAAGCTGCGCGACAAATCTGGCGACGACGAAATCTGGATCACCGACCTGTCGTGGACGCGCCCGGAGACCGCGGCGCATCTGAACAAGCTCGCGGATGACGGCGCGCGGATTTTCTGGATCGACCATCATCGCACTGCAGTCTCGCGCGCCGGCGCCGAAGAGTTCAAGGTGCCGTTCGCGGGCAAGACGCTATCGGAAAAATTTTCCGCCGCGCTGCTGACCTTCGATTTTCTGAAGCGGCGCGAGGACGAACTCTCGTCGGCTGAAAAGCGCCGCAACTTCGAAGGCTTCCGCCGCTTCGCGGAAATCGCCGACGACCACGATCGATGGATTCACAAGATTCCCGAGTCGCCGGACTGGGCGCTCGCGGTGCAAACGCTCGGCGGCATCCCCTCGTATCGCGAGATCATCAAGCTGCGCGAGCCGAAGATGTCGCGCCCCCTGCGCGAGGCGTTGCGCGCCGGTCAGGATGCGATGCGCCGCAGCATCGAACTCGCCGACGCGACGCTGGTCGTGCGCCCGCTCGCCGGCGGCATCACGCTGCGCAGCGCATGCTGCTTCGGCTATAGCAGCGAGGTCGCGGCGCATCTGTACGAAAACACGAGCCGCACCGTCATCGCGCTGTTCGACCTTCGCAGCCAGGGCGTGAGTCTACGTCGCAGCCCCGATTGCGAGGTGGACCTATCGAAGCTGGCGGAGCAATTCGGCGGCGGCGGTCATGCGGCAGCGAGCGGCTTCATGACGCCCGAGCTACGCAAAGCGCCGGCCGAGCGTCTCGCGGAGCTGCTGGCGCGACGCCTTTAGGACCTTGTTCCACATTTCGAGGGTTACTTGCTCCAGGCCATCGCTCGTGAATCACTAAAGACATGCGGCGATTCTCGGTCATCGTTCCGATCTATAATCGCAAGCACACGCTGGAGCGCTGCTTCGAGAATTTGCTCGGACAAGACTTTCCGGCGAATCAATTTGAAATCGTCGCGATAAACAACAATTCGACCGATGGCTCGGAAAGGGTTGCCGGCCGATACCCTCGCATCACTCTATTCCAGGAATCAAAGCAAGGTTCCTATGCGGCGCGTAATTGCGGAGTGCTTCATGCGACGGGTGAGATTGTCGCTTTCATTGACGCCGATTGTATTGCCGCCCCGGACTGGTTGTCGAAGATAGATCTGGCGATGCGCGATGATAGCGTCGCGATGGTCATCGGCAGATCGCGGCTGGCGGGGCAATCGCGTGCGGTGCGTCTACTCGGCGCATATGAAGACCACAAGGATCGGTACGTTTTCAGTAACTCAAACTCGACCAAGTACTACGGGCACACGAGCAACATGGCGGTGCGCCGAAGCTCCTTCGCCGCGGTGGGGCCCTTCATCGAATGGCAGCGAGGTGCCGACTCCGCCTTGGTGCAGCGGGCGGCCCAGCGATTCGGATGCCACGCCATTCGCTATGATCCGGCGATCGTCGTTACTCATCTGGAGGTCGAAAGCGCTGCCGTATATTTCCAAAAGACCTTCATCTACGGGCGTGCTCGTAAACTAGCCAACCGTAGAGTCCCCGTGACAGCACTTACCATTGCCGAACGGATGATTATATTTTGCGAGATAGTACGTAACGAGAAGCTATCGGCGATCGATACGAGCCTACTGCTAGCTCTCCTGCTTCTAGGTGGAACATGTTGGTACACCGGGAACTTTTCCGCGAACCTCCATCGGGTCATCGATCCACGATAGGATGAATCATCACGTCGAGACATGATGAGCTATACCTGGTAGTCGGCCGATCTGTGGCTCGTAAGACGTCCATAGGTAAAGCCGAGGTTGCCGATCGAAATCACGAGGACAAGCTTCGCAGCCTGAGCAGCTGAGCAGCCTTCCTTTTGAATCGTTAGCTTCAATAGCGCTACTCGCTCGGCTCGCGATCGTGATCCCCCTAGCAAGCGTTGATTCAGATCGTGCTGAAAGCTTCGGCCATAAAGTACTTTCTTTCGAAGCCAAGCTCGTACGCTGGTAATCTCAAGATGCTGAACGCACGCATCGCGCGCGTAGCGAAGGACCTCATGCGAAAAACTGCTGACGACCCGATCGACGAAAATCGAGTCGGCGCCACGCATCGTTTCCGGAAACGGTCCGCAGCTTTCGAAAATCTCGCGGCGCACCGCCATATTGTTTGTATAGCCGAATACCGGGCCTTTCACGGCTCCCGAAAAGACGTATGCGTGAACCTCCGCCTCATAGGCCGCCAGCAGCGATAGCACTGATCCAGCATCGCCAAAGATTCGTCTACCTTGAACGAGTGCTACTTTCGATTCTGCAAAGGTTGCCACCAGCTCCTTAAGCCAATTGACGGAAGGCACGCAGTCCGCGTCGGTAAATGCGAGAAGTCGCCCTTGGGAAAATGCGACGCCCCGATTACGTGCGGCATAGGCTCCTGGTTTGTCTTCGCGAAAAAGCTGGACGCGCTGGAATTTACCTACAATCTCTGCCGACCTGTCAGTCGACTTGTTATCCACCAGCAAAATCTCATAAGAACCGGATGGATAGCTCTGTGCCAGGAGACCCAGCAGGCAGCGCTCGATGTACCGTTCGCTATTGCGAAAGGGTACGATGATCGAAACATCGGGGCTGGGGGTTTTCTGAATAAGCGCCACCTCCAGTTTTCATCGCCTCCACAGTCCGCGGCCTATGCGAAGTGCGAGTGCCATCCGTCGCGATGGATACATAAGGCTCTAAAATTAAGACCTACCGGCGGGACAAGAAGGCCGCGCTTGATCGATCATTTCCCAATTGGCCTGAGGAACGACGACGGATGTTCAATCGAAGTTGAAGACCTTGAGCACGTTGTCGCGCAGGTAGCCGCGCTTCGCGGCGTCGGTGAGTGGAACTTCCCAACCTTCGCGAGCACATCGCTCCAGGGAGAGCAGTGGATGATCGCTGGCCCAC
>DATGKG010000156.1:0-11631 GCA_035294805.1 Binataceae bacterium (SeqCode)
GGTGCCGCGCGAAGTCATCGATCCGCTGCTCGATCGCATCGGATAGAAGATCCAGGCAAACACCAAGGCACCAAGGTCGGACGAGTGGCGCGATATCTTTAGGCGCATGATCAAGGAGGCGCGGCCTCGGAGCAGCCAACAGATGCGGGACGCAGCGGCCCTTTTCGACACCAAGGGAAGATCAAGAAGAGAGCGGCCAAAATTCTTCCGCTTCTGCGAGACTGCGCGATCAGCAGGAAACGTTAGAGATGGCGCCGTCTGCGTAGCGCCTTTTCTTCTTGATCCTCCCTTAGTGTTCGAGAAGGGCCGCTGCGGCCCGCATCTGCATCTGTTGGCTGCTCCGAGGCCGCGCCTCCTTGATCATGCGCCTAACGATATCGCGCCACTCGTCCGACCTTGGTGCCTTGGTGTTTGCCTGGATCTTCTATCCGATGCGATCGAGCAGCGGATCGATGACTTCGCGCGGCACCGGCTGCTTGTGGCGGACGCGGCCGAGGATCGGAACCGCGGTGATTTTGCGTAGGAATTCCAGATTCGAGTCCGCGGATGGTGCCAGCACCTCATCCGCATCATTGAGGATGACGCCGGCGATGCCGACGCCGCGATTCTGCGCATGCTCGAGCGCCAGCCGCAATGCGCTGAGGCATTCGGCGCGATTGGCCGCGACGATCGCAACGTCAAGATTGAGCGTGCGCGCGAGGTCGAGGGAGTCCTTCGGCCCCTCCAAAGTGACGGGCGTCGCGATAGCGCCGAAGCCCTCGACGATCATAAAGTCGCTGCGCGCGGCTATCTTTTGAAACGCGTCGGCGATTTCCAGAAGGTCCGGAGCCGCGGCTGCAAGTTCCGGCGGCGTCGCATATCGATACGGGCAGAGCAGGTCCATCGGAAGATCGCAGGCGGCGGCGTAGGCGAGGCCGCGCGTATCGTCGCATTCGAGGACGCCATCGACCAGGCGGCATCCGGTCGCGATCGGCTTCATCACTCCGACCCGCATCCCGCGCGCATGCGCGGCGAACGCGAGAGCGCATCCGATCAGCGTCTTGCCGGCGCCGACGTCGGTGCCGGTGATGAAGATTCCGCGCCCCATATCGATGCCGATTCAATCACCGCGCGCCGGTTCCGCAAAGCGCGTATGGCGGCTAGATTTGGCGGAGCATCATTTCAATTTCGCGAATTCGCCAACTCGGAGGGGAGCAATGTCTGCGTCGATCACCGAAAAGAATGTCATCGACCGGTGGGAGCGCCTTCGCGTGCGTCACGCGCACAAGCACCCGCCGGTGACGAACGTCAACGAAGCGCTAGCTCAGTCGATGACGTTCGGCGAGCGCGCGTCGGATGCGTTCGCCGCGACGATGGGAAGCTGGCCCTTCATCATCGCGCAGTCGATCCTGCTGGTGTTCTGGGTAATCCTCAACGTCACCGCCTGGATACTACATTGGGATCCTTATCCCTTCATTTTGTTAAATCTCGCGCTGAGCCTGGAAGCGGCGTACGCGGCGCCGATCATCATGATGTCGCAGAATCGCCAGGCCGACAAAGATCGCCTCGCGGCGGAAGAGGATTATCGCATCAACACCAAGGCGGAAGAGGAACTCAAGGACGTGATGCATCACCTCGAGCAGCAGGACGAGCTCATGCTGGATATCCTGCGCCGGCTGGAGGATCAGCATCAGGTGGTGTTGGGAAGGCTCGGCGTCGGCAATCTTGCGAACACGCCGGCGTAGCGGCGCATCGCTGCGGCCCATGGACGGTGGCATCTATCGATTGCGAAGTTCGTTCTTGGCGAGTTGCAAATCGGCATCAACCATCATCGCGACGAGCTCCTGAAACTTTACCCGCGGCTTCCACTGCAGAACGCGGCGCGCCTTGCTGGAGTCGCCGCAGAGCAGGTCGACCTCCGAGGGGCGGAAGAAGCGCGGGTCGGTGTCGACGTACTTATGCCAGTCGAGTTCGAGGCATCCGAAGGCGAGTTCGAGGAACTCCTGTACCGAGTGCGTCTCGCCGGTTGAGATGACGTAGTCGTCGGGATGTTGCTGTTGCAGCATCATCCACATCGCTTCGACGTAGTCGCCGGCAAAGCCCCAATCGCGCTGCGCTTCGAGGTTGCCCAGCATCAGCTTGTCCTGCAGTCCGACCTTGATGCGCCCGAGGCTGCGGGTGATTTTCCGGGTAACGAAATTCTCGCCCCGGCGCGGCGATTCGTGATTGAACAGGATGCCGTTGACGGCGAACAGATTGTAGGCCTCGCGATAGTTCACCGTCTGCCAGTGCGCGTAGACCTTGGCGCATGCGTAGGGGCTGCGCGGATGAAACGGGGTGGTCTCCTTTTGCGGCGTCTCGACCACCTTGCCGTACATCTCGGAGGAGCCCGCTTGATAGAGGCGCGCCTGGCGGCCGTGGCGCTTGTTGTGATCGCGCAGCGCCTCGAGGAGTCGCAGCGTGCCGAGGCCGACGACATCGGCGGTGTACTCAGGCTGATCGAATGAAATCCGCACGTGCGACTGTGCGGCGAGATTGTAGACCTCATCGGGACGCACCTGTTCGATGATGCGTCTAAGCCCGGTGCCGTCGCCCAGATCGCCGTAGTGAAGCTGCAATCCTTCGCCGGGAACATCGAAACCGCGGCGCAGGTGATCAATGCGAGCGGTCGCGAAGCTCGAGCTGCGCCGCACGATGCCATGGACCTCGTAGCCCTTCTGCAGCAGAAATTCGGCGAGGTAGGAGCCATCCTGTCCGGTCACGCCGGTTATCAGTGCGACTTTAGGCAATCGATCTAGTCGCCCTTCACGAGGCGATGCGAATCGCTATTGAAATGTTGGGTCGAGAATTCGTACAGCTCGGCGTCCTCGAGCGCTTCCATCTGATGAATGAGGCCGGGGTGAATATCCATGCACTCGCCGGCGTTGAGGACGAACTGCTCGGCCTCGGCCTCAGGCGATTCCTTGATCGTCACGCGCAGGCGGCCGGCACGCAGGAAAAATGATTCAGTCTTGAGCTTATGGAAATGCAGCGAGCATCGCTTGCCCTTGTTGATTTCCAGAATTTTGCCGCAATAAAGTTCGTTGTTGGCGAGCCAGACCTCGCGCCCCCATCCCTTGGGTTCGATATGCACGGGCTGACGGATTCGACTCTTCATCCCAAAAATGGTCCCCCAAGTAGTATGGGTAGCCGAACCGCTGGAGTCCAGCAGCGAGGTGGCGTTCCTTGCGGCCTCCCTTTTCTCGCTCTTTTTGCGAGAGAAGGGACAAGGCGCAGAAAAATTTGGAGGGCTGAGTTGCCTCAGCCCTCCTGCCGTTCCCACATCCACCACCGCCCCGCCACATCCTGAAGCGGTAGGACCGCTTGCCTTCTTTGCGGGCCCCGGAGGAAGCCCGCATCATCAAACCGCGAGAGCCCTAATCAACGCCGCCGCGCGCCTTCTCTCATCCTCAACCAGCCCATCCCCAAAGCTCTCGTCCACCTCCCGCGTTCCTCCGGGGCCTCAAACAACCCACTCTCCCGCAACCCCTATTCAGACTAAAGTCCGTGCTCCACACTCATCTGTTAATGCGGCTGGAAGCGCATCCGCCGCCGCTCCTCTGCCATCGCGATGCGGATGCGCTTTGCCGCGCAGTTCTCGCCAAGCAGCGCATCCGAACTTTCCACCAGCCGCCATTGTGCGAATGACGACAGCTCGCGCTCGCGCCGGAAGACGAACACCGCCGCGCACATCCGGCATTGCACATCGACGCGATGGACATCACCGATTTCCGCCAGCACGCCCTCGGCCTCGTCGAGCGGATGCCCAAGTTGGCACAGCGCGACGAAGTCTTCGGCCATCGAAAGTTCACTCACCTCATCCAGCTCAACTTCCACGACGAGACTACCTCTTTCAGTTTCGCTGGCGACGCATCGCCGCATCTAAGTTCCGAATGGTTTGCCGATACCACTCTTCGCTTGCCTCGTGTCGCTCGTCGCAAGATTCGGAGAGCGCGGTCTGCGGCTCGCCGTCCAATCTCCATAGAGGCTGAGATGGTTTCGCAACATCTTTTCGAAGTTTGAGCCGACCGCCGCAGTAGCTGCATGCAATTTCGGCCCGACTTACTTTACGGTCCCCTCCGCCGAGATAGATCGTCCACCCACGTGCAAAGTGTTTTCGCTTAAAAGCCTCTAAGACGTTTGGATCTGTTTCTAAGGATGAACGGACTTCTGATGACCACAACATTTCCGATACCTCATGTACATCCGCTGGTACTTCCGCAATTCATGCATTTGTAACAGGCGCCGTTGCGCACCATGATGCATCCGCAATCCGGACACGGCGGCGCGTCCGCCTGATTCACGAATGACTGCCGCAGTCCGCCGTCCTTGCCCTCGCGCAATATCGGTGTCGCCGGATGTGGCGCGTGTGCGATCGTCAACGCAGGCTTCTCGTCGATGCTTTCGCGCGCCGACTCGACGATCCCGACCTCGCGCTTCGCTTCGTCGTCGAGGAACTTCGACGCCATCCATCGGAACAGATAATCGATGATCGATTTCGCGTACGGGATGTTCGGATTCTTGGTGAAGCCCGACGGCTCGAAGCGCATGTGCGCGAACTTGTCGACCAGGAACTGCAGCGGCACGCCGTATTGCAGCGCGTATGAGATCGCGGTCGCGAACGAATCCATCAGCCCGGAAATAGTCGAGCCCTGCTTCGACATACTGATGAAAATTTCGCCCGGCGAGCCGTCCTCGTACATGCCGACCGTGATGTAGCCCTCGTGTCCCGCGATATCGAACTTATGCGTGATGGAGTGACGCTCGTCGGGCAACTTGCGCCGGCTGAGATGCCCTTCGCTGGTGACGAGCGGCTTGATCTCGGCCGCCACTTTGTCGGCTTTTGCTACTCCCGTATTGAGCGGCTGGGTGCGCTTGGAGCCGTCGCGATAAATCGCCACCGCCTTCAGCCCGAGCTTCCACGCCATCATGTAGGCTTCTGCTACATCCTCGGGCGTCGCTTCGGCCGGCATGTTGATGGTCTTCGAGATCGCGCCCGAGATGAACGGCTGCACCGCGCCCATCATCTTCAGATGGCCCTGATAGTGAATGGTGCGCGAGCCGGCGCGCGCCTTGAACGCGCAATCGAATATCGGCAGATGCGCATCGGCCAGATGCGGCGCGCCCTCGATGGTTTCGTGCTCATCGAGGTACTCGACGATCTCGCCGATCTCTTTCGAATCGTAGCCGATACGCTTGAGCGCGCGCGGCACCGTCTGATTGACGATTTTCAGCATCCCGCCGCCGACCAGCTTCTTGTATTTCACCAGCGCGATGTCGGGTTCGATGCCGGTGGTGTCGCAATCCATCATGAATGCGATGGTGCCCGTCGGCGCGATGACGGTCGCCTGCGAGTTGCGATAGCCCGCGGTCTGGCCCAGGCGCAGCGCCTCGTCCCACGACTCGCGCGCGGCGCGCAGCAGGTCGAGCGGCACGTATGAAGGATCGAGCTTGTAGGCGTGTCCGCGATGGCGCTCGATGACCTTCAGCATCGGCTCGCGATTGACGGCATAGCCGGAGAACGGTCCCATTTGCTCGGCGATGCGCGCGGATTGCAGGTACGCCTCGCCGGTCATCAATGCGGTGATCGCGGCGGAGTAGTTGCGGCCCTGTTCTGAATCGTAGGGCAACCCGAGCGCCATCAGCAGCGCGCCGAGGTTGGCATAGCCAAGTCCCAGCTCGCGGAAGTCGCTGGCGTTCTTCGCGATCTCCGGCGTGGGATACGAGGAGTTGTCGACCACGATATCCTGCGCCGTGATCATCACATCGACGGCGTGGCGGAACGCGCGCACGTCGAACTCGCCGCGCTCATCGACGAACTTCATCAGGTTGATCGACGCGAGATTGCACGCCGAATTGTCGATGTGCATGTACTCACTGCACGGATTCGATGCATTGATGCGTCCGGTGTTCGGGCAGGTGTGCCAAAGATTGATGGTGGTATCGAACTGCATGCCGGGGTCGCCGCACGCATGCGCCGCCTCGGCGATCGCCTTCATCAAATCGCGCGCGCGCATCTCCTCGCACACCGCGCCCGATTTGACATAGCGAGTTTGCCAGTTAGTGTCGTTCTGGACCGCGCGCATGTACTCGTCGCTCACGCGCACCGAGTTGTTCGCGTTCTGGAAAAACACCGAGCTGTAGGCCGGGCCGTCAAGCGAGCCGTCATAGCCCGCGTCGATGAGCGCCCACGCCTTCTTCTCCTCCTCAACCTTGCAACTGATGAATTCCCTGATGTCCGGATGTTCGGCGTTGAGCACCACCATTTTTGCGGCGCGACGGGTCTTGCCGCCCGACTTGATGACGCCCGCGGAAGCATCGGCGGCCTTCATGAACGAAAGCGGTCCCGAGGCGGTGCCGCCCGACGAAAGCTTTTCCTTGTTCGAACGCAGTGCCGACAGGTTGACGCCCGAGCCCGAGCCGCCTTTGAAAATCATCCCCTCGTTGCGATACCAGCCGAGGATCGATTCCATATTGTCCTCGACCTTGAGGATGAAGCATGCGGAACACTGCGGTTTCGCGTCGATGCCGACATTGAAGTAGACCGGGCTGTTGAAGGAGGCCTTCTGCGTAAGCAGCAGATGCAACAGCTCGGCGCGGAAGGTCTCGCGCACGTCAGAGGTCGCGAAGTACGCCTGTTTTTCGCCCCATTCGGCGATCGTATCGACGACGCGCAACACGAGCTGCTTTACCGAAGTCTCGCGCTTCGGGACGCCAGCCTCGCGAGGGTCTTCCTTGAGCGGACCGCGGAAGTACTTCGATACCACCACGTTGGTCGCGGTCTGCGACCATGCCCGCGGCACCTCGACGTCCTTCTGCTCGAAGACGACGCGTCCGTCCTCGCCGGTTATGACAGCGGTGCGCAGGTCCCATTCGACTTCCGCCATCGGGTCGACGCCGGGGCGGGTATTGAATCGCTCCAAGGCGAAACCGCGCGTCCGAGCGGAGTTCGGCGCGGGATTCGAATGGGTTTGTTCCGTCGTTTTCGGCATCCGGTTATCCACTTCCAACGCTCCCCCTGCCATCCCAACCTCCATCCTCTACGCGCGCTAATGGCTTTGTCTTTTCACTCGTCTCGGTGGTTTGGAGATAGTAAACTCCACCTCGGAACACAACCTGTAGTATTCATCACGCATCCACAATACCACATAATAGCTGTTGATAAGTCTTCGCCCAAGCTTCGCCATCATGAAAAAGTATGAAAATAGAGCCGCCGAAGAATGAAGCGCGGCTAATGCTCGATCGACTTCCCAACATTCAGCAATTCGTTGCGCCGCAACGCGCATCCTAGGCTCGTTCAAGTACCGAGGGGGCATCGATAGCCTTATCCACAAGGCCTTCGCTTTCGCCCGACCTGTCCACCACGCTATCTGTGTGGATGATGGGGACAACTTCCAAACTTGGCCGATATCGCCCGCCCGAGCGGATCGCGAGCGCACTGCAACCGATCCTCGACCGCCTCGACACCGAAGGGCACTTCGGCATCGTGCGGCTGGTGAAGCTATGGCCCGAGGTGGTCGGCGAGACCATCGCGCGCCGCACCGAGGTGCAATCGCTCAAGTTTCACGTCGCGGTGGTGAAGGTCTCGGGCGCGATGTGGATTCAGGAACTCACGCTGATGAAGATGCAAATCCTCGAGCGGCTGCGCGGGGCGCTCAATGACGACAGCGTGCGCGACATCCGTTTCGTGAAGGGCACGCTGAGCCGGCGCGAGCGTCCGAAATTGCGCGCGGTGCCACGCGCGACGCGCC
Source organism: Binataceae bacterium (SeqCode) (assembly GCA_035294805.1). GTDB lineage: Bacteria > Desulfobacterota > Binatia > Binatales > Binataceae > DATGKG01. The sequence goes on from DATGKG010000156.1 coordinate 7,770, forward strand.
ATTTTGTAGAGTTGCCGGAGCTGAAGGATCCGGAGCTGCGGAAAGCATTCGAGGATCTCATCGAGGCGTGGGGAAGAGCGAGCAGATAGAAGAATCCAGGCAAAACACCAAGACACCAAGATAGGAAAAGTGGCCTGAGAACGTTAGGCGCAGGATCAAGGAGTCGCGGCCTCGGATTCCGCCATCAGATGCGGGTCGCCGCGGCCCTTTTCGAACATCAAAGGAAAATCAAGAAGACATCAGCTCCGCTTGCATCGATGGCGATCAGAAGTTAATGAGCGATGACTAAGTGCGAACGTCGGTAACCCATCGACATGCTCGCCCCGTGTCTGTGCGCCGCTGCGGTTACTTCTGGTTTGTTGGGGTGCGCACGAAAGAGGAGATGGCTAAAGGATTGTCGAAGATCAGCACGCGACTGTTGCCGGCGTCGGTAACCAACAAGTCCAAGTTCGCATCCAGTGCGAGTCCATCGCCTCCGTCTACGGGCGTTGAAAGGCAGAGGCTGTCCGGCCCCAAGCCGACAATATCGCTCGGAAGCGAGCCATCGTTGCAACTTCCGGAAGTAAAATCGGGCTGGCCAAAGACCCGGCTCGCCGATTCTCCGGTCCTAAGCGGCGCATCGAACTCAAGTACGCGATTGTTTTGCAAGTCGGTTGCATAAAGGTTCCCATTCGTATCGACAACGATGGCGTGCACATCGCAGAAGTTCGATGCTTTGGGTGCGGGGCCGTCGTAACAGGTGTTCGTGAGAGTTTTCAAATCCGGCTCTCCGATCACAACATCGACGTTGTGGTCACCGCTTCCTCGCACACGAGTTCGCTTGAGCGGAGAGAAAAATTCCAGGATGCGAACGTGCGCCTGGTCAAATGAGCCCCCGTCGTCATTGACGTAGAGATTGTCATTTCTATCGATCGCAATCGCGGTCGGATCGCATACGCTGTAAGGCCTCGCGTCGTCGCATTCTTTGGATCGAAAATTTCTCTGACCGAACACGCGATGGGGCAAAATCCGTTTACGGCCCGCTTTCAGCGCCACCCGATCAAATTCGAGAACCCGGTTGTTGTCCGCATCTGCCACGTAGAGATTGTTCTGAGAGTCGAAGGCAAGTGCTGACGGATAGCAAAAGCCGGTGGCAGTGGGCTTTTGGGTCGCGTTGCAGCTGGAGAAATCAGGATCCGGATCGCCGATGATCAGATTCGGCCGGCCGACCACGCATGGGAACGATGCGCATGAGGCGAACGGCGAATTGAACTCGAATACCTGGTTGGTGATCGTAGCTGCCGCGTAAAGATTATTCGATGAGTCGACCGCAAGTCCGAGGTACAGATCTCCTGAATTGTAGATGGTAAGCCCGGTTGGATCGCAGAGCACACTTAGCTGATCGCACGCGAGGCTGATGAAATCCGGCTGGCCGAGTACCAGGTCGGCGGGCTGTCCGTTAGCCAGGGCCTGAACGGATTCCCATCCGAGAACGCGCATCGAATCTGATACGTACAGATGGCCGACCGAGTCAATCACCGCACTTTCGGGAAATTCCAGGCCGCTGGCATCGAGCTGGTTGGTCTCCTTGTGAACGCAGTCGGTCTGTCCGAGAATCCGATCGGGGATGGCATCACCGGCGCCTGCTTCACCGCTGCTGGGGTTGAGTGGAGTGTTGTATGCGAGGACGCGATTGGCGCCGGAGTCGGCAAGATAGAGGTTGCCTGCCGAATCGAGTGCCACTCCGACGGGACTACACACCGCATTCGCACTCGTATAGCGCAGGAGACTGTCGTTCGGTCCATAGATCTGACATCCGCTATGAGTGAAATCTGGAGCTCCGATCACGTTGTCCGCTATTAGATCGCCGGCGCCGGGCTCGCCGCTGCTCGGGTCGAGCGGAGTATTGTACTCGAGGACGCGGCCGCTGTCGGCGATATATACATTGCCGACCGAATCGACTGTCACAGCGAGCGGTCCGCATAGCCCTCCAGCGGAGTTGCACGCGACCGCCGGATCTCCGAAGTAGAGGTCGGGCAGGTAGTCGCCGGCGCCCGTCATTGGATCGTAGGGGCCGAGGGGATCATAAAAGACCCACACCACTCCATTTCGCTGATCCGAGACGTACAGATTTCCGCTCTGATCGACGGCAATGCCCGCAGGTCCGCAAAAAACCGAGCTGTCGCACGATCCCCGCTCCACGAAGCTTGAATTGCCAAACTCATCATCGGCGATCTTGTCGCCCGCTCCCGGTTCGCCGCTTCCGCTATCGAATGGGGTGTTGTATTCGAGGACCCGGTAGTTGCCCGGATCGCTCACGAATAGGTTGTTCTTGTCGTCGAGTGTAATGCCGGTCGGACCGCATAGCGTGCGGGCGGTCGGAGAGAATACGCCCTGATTGCATTGTGCGGAGATGAAATCAGGCTGTCCGAACACCGCATATGCCGGCGGACCAACGCAGGGAAAACTGCCGCATGCCGCAAACGGCGCGGCGTAGACCAGGACGCGATTGTTACTCGCGTCGGCCACGTACAGATTGTTATTGCTATCAACGGCCGCGCCCGACAGGCCGCTTGCGGCCACAAAGGTTTCCGTTGGTAATGACGTGCAAAGGCTGTCGGCGCCGAGGCCGTGGACATCGCCGGGAGCCACGCCGTTGTTGCAGGCGGCGCTGGTAAAATCGGGCTGGCCCAACACTAGGTCGGCCGGCGCTCCATTCGTAAATGACTTTGCGTTCAGCCATCCGAGGACGCGGTTGTTGAAGCTATCGACGACGTACAGATGTCCGGCCGCATCGACGATGAGCGCGGACGGATTTGAGAATGAGTCGGCTTTGGTTCCATACCATCCGTTGTGAACGAAATCGCTTTGGCCCAGGACCACATTCGCCGCGATGGGTGATGCGGCTTGTCCGATGGCGGGAATCAGGACGAGGGGAAGGACAAGCGCCAAAACTGTTGACTTCAACATCCGACGATATCGTATAGCTTGGCCGGATGGCCTGAGTTGAAGATAATAAACACCATCGCGACGATCCAGTATCCGGCGCTGACTCTGTGTTTGGATGCTGCCTCAGTGTCTTCTTGATCTTCCCTTGATGTTCGAGAAGGGCCGCTGCGGCCCGCATCTGATGGCTGATTCCGAATCCACGAATCCTTGATCCTGCGCCTACCGATGTCGCGCCACTTTTCCTATCTTGGTGTCTTGGTGTTTTGTCTGGATGTCTGCAGTCGCTTCTTCAGCAAGTAGTGGCTATGCCCCTTAGGATGATCCTCCTCCACGCCGAAGAGCTCGTAACCGAGCTTCTCGTAGAGCGGCCGCGCCTGGAAGCTGAACGTATCGAGGAATGCGTTGCAGCATCCCTTCGCGATCGCATGCTCTTCCGCCGCCGCCATCAGTTTGGTCGCATGCCCGTGCCCGCGCAGCGACCGATCGACCCATAGATAGGCGAGATACATCCAGTCGTCCCAGCAATTGCCGAGCGCACCACCAAGGATCTCGCCATCATCGTCGCGGAGGAAAAAGTTAAATGGCGACCACTCGCCATCTGAGGGACCGAGCGCCGCATAGGCATGCGAGCTGATGCCTTGCCTAACCACCTGCACCGCATCGTTGGAAGGATAGGGATCCTTCGCGATCGATAGATCTCTGATGCGGAGCGGACCGCCGTCGCCAGAAGTGAGCCGCTTGCTGAGGAAATAGCGGGCGTGCGGCGCGGTCGGATGATTTTTCAGCTCGGCGTAAACGGAATAGCCGAGCTTTTCGTATAAGGGACGGGCCTCATAGCTGCCGGTCCGGAGGTACGAATGGGTGCAGGATTTTTCCAGCCCGTATTGATGCGCGCGCGCCATCAGCTCGGCGCCGTAGCCGCGTCCGCGCAGCG
>DATGKG010000157.1:0-3578 GCA_035294805.1 Binataceae bacterium (SeqCode)
GGTCGCCATGAATCTCGAAGAAGTCCTTGAAGAGCGCCTCGACGTAGTCGAGGGTTTGCGGACGCGACGGATGCCGCGCGAGACGCACCCGCTCGATGGCGCTGCGTCCGGGTTCCGCGACGGGTGCGGGAACAGCCCGCGGCGCGCTGCCATTGCTGTGGGTACGTTTCGCGTGTGCCTGTCGATTGGTGTGCTGCGAACGCGAAGCCATCCAATATCCTGTCAGTGCGCCGCCTTTGCGGAAGAAAAAAATTCCTCGAACAGCTTCTGAGCTTGCTCCGCACCATGCGAGGCGTCAACCCAGGTCACCTCAGGCTCGTGGCGAAACCAGGTGAGCTGACGCTTGGCGAACTGCCGCGTCTTGCGCTTGGCGAGGTCGACCGCAGCTTCGAGGGTCATCTCACCTCGAACGAAAGCCGCGACCTCGCGATATCCGATGGTGCTGAGCGGCGGACGTTCGGGGCTGTAGTTCGCCGCCAGCAGGCGGCGAACCTCGTCGACGAAACCCTCGGCGATCATCGCATCGAAGCGCGCATTGATCGCGTTGTAGAGCAGTTCGCGCGGCACCTCGAGCGCGATCGTGAACGTATCGAACTCGCGCTCCGCGAAAGCATGGCGCTGTTGATGGACGCTGATCGGAATGCCGGTGATGCGATAAACCTCGAGCGCGCGCACGATCCTGTATAGGTCGTTGCGCTGGATGCGCGACGCTGATGGCGGATCGACCTTCAGCAGCTCGTCGTGGAGAAAAGGAGTCCCGCGTTCCGCAGCGACTTGCTCCAGCTCGCACCTGATTTCATCCGAGGCGGCCGGACCATCGAAGATTCCGCCGCGCAGCGCGCGCAGATAAAATCCGCTCCCGCCCACCACCAGCGCACGCCGTCCGCGCCGCGCAATGCCGACGATCGCTGCGCGCGCCATCGCGACGAACTCCGCAACGTCGAGCGGCTGGTCGGGTGTGCGCACATCTATAAGATGATGCGGGACGCGGCGGCGGTCGTCGGCCGACGGCTTCGCGGTCCCGATGTCCATCCCGGTGTAAAGCTGGCGCGAATCGGCGTTGACGATCTCGGCGCCGAGGCGCTCCGCGACCACCATCGCGATCGCGCTCTTGCCCGAACCGGTCGGCCCTACGATGAAGCCGGCTTTGGTACGGCCGGTGCACAGGCTCATCGGCGAAACATCCGCTCGATCTGGCCGCGCGCAAAATTAATATGAACGGGCCGCCCGTGCGGGCAGTTGGTCTTAAATTGGGTGCGATCGAGTTCGGCCAGCAACTCGCGAATCTCCCGTTCCTCGAGGGCGCGGCCCACTCGCACCGAGCCATGACAGGCGAGCTGCTTCAGCCATTCCTCGAGCGCGCCTTCGCCCGATGCGCGAAAGCCGTTCTCGCCCATACTGTCGAGCATGTCGGAGAGCAGCTTCGCGCCGCCCTCGGGGCCGAAGACCGCGGGCGTCCCCTTCAGCAACAATGTCGAGGGGCCGAACGGTTCAAGATCGAAACCCATCGCGCGAAGTTCGGGCAGCGCGGCTTCGATATGCGCGGCGCGCGCCGGATTCATTTCTATAGTCGCCGGCGTAAGCATCGCCTGCGTGCGAATTCCGCCATCACGCATCTGCGCGCGCAGCTTTTCGAAGGTAACGCGCTCGTGCGCCGCATGCTGATCGACGAGCAGCAGGCCCTCCTCGCCTTCGAGCGCGATGTAGCCCGCGAAAATCTGGCCGAGGATTCTCAGCGCCGAGTACATCGGTACCGCCGCCTCACGGATCGTGGCGACGCCGTCGGGCGCGGATCCCGTCGCGCGCTGGAAGCCGAGATTGAGCGGACGCTGCTCAACGCGGATCCGTTGCGATGCGTCATCCGCGACCAGCCGCAGCGGCCTATCGGGTTGTTCCGTTCGCAACGGCGTCGTTGGCGCGATCGGAGTTGTATCGACCCGATCTGATGTCTCGGCTGACGCGGCGACTTCCGCGACCGATGGGCTATCGGTCTGATTGGACAGGCGATCGCGCAACGCGTGGTAGACGACCTCGAACACCGCACCGGAATTCTTGAAGCGCACCTCTGTCTTCATCGGATGCACGTTGACGTCGACCTCATCGTGCCGCAGATCGAGGAACAACACGACCGCAGGATGGCGTCCGCGCGGCATCAGCGTCTGATAAGCATTCGTCACCGCGCGCGATAGCAGCTTGTCGCGCACCGCGCGCCCGTTGACGAAGGTGAAAATCATGCGCGGCGTCGCGAACGATTCCTGACTCATCGTGGCCAGACCGTTAACGCCGAAACCATTGCGCGCGAGCGAGAATCGCAACATCTGCGACGCGAGCTTGCCGCCGAAGGTCTGCCGCACTCGCTCGAGTGCCGAATTGGCGCGCGGAAATGAGAATAACTCGCGCCCATCGGCCGCGAGGCTGAATGCGATCGCGTGATTGGCCAGCGCCAGGCGCTGCACCACCTCGGCAATCGCGCCCTGTTCTGTCGCGACGGTCTTCATGAACTTGAGGCGCGCGGGAGTGTTGAAGAACAACTCGCGCACCTCGATGCGAGTGCCAGCCGCGATGCCGCACGCGCGCTCATCCTCGAGGTCGCCGCCGGAGAGAATCAACTCGGTGCCATGCGCATCGGATGCACGCCGCGTCTGCAGCTTCATCCTCGCGACGCTCGCGACCGAGGCGAGCGCTTCTCCGCGAAAGCCCAGCGTTCGAATCGCGACGAGATCCGCTGCAGAACGAATCTTCGAGGTGGCATGACGGCGCAACGACAGGATCGCGTCCTCGCGCGTCATCCCGCATCCGTCATCGGTGACCGACATGAGGCCGAGGCCGCCGCGTTCGATTTCGATTGTGAGGTCGCGGGCACCAGCGTCGATCGAATTCTCGATCAGCTCCTTGACCGCGGAGGCCGGACGCTCGACCACTTCGCCGGCCGCAATCTGGCTGGCCACCTGCTCGGGCAGGATGTGGATGATGCGCTCGGTCATTCCGCCTTACCCCGCTCCCTTCAAACGCTGGGGCCATCTTACTCAAACGCCGCAAGTTGAACCATCGCGGGCATTCTGAGAAGCTTTGCCGTCACTTTTTCGATTCGATTTTCAACACGCGGGTTTTCCGAAATGCGCAAAACCGGAGCAGCGCTGATACTGGCGTTGACGATCGCGGCGGCTGGGGGCGTCGCTCATGCCGATGAGGTCAGGATCGGCGTCGGCAGCGAGGGCCCGATCTCGCCGCAGGCGGCGTACGAGATCGAGCAGCTCGTAGGTGCGCAGCCCAACGTCCATGAGGTCCCGATCGTGCCGCCCGGGGACGTCGACGCCTGCGTCAAGCGCTTCGTTGCCGGCGACACCGACGATCATCTCGACGGACTCATTGTCGTGAGCCTGCCGACGGATAAGTTCCAGGTGAAAAACGATCAGAACGAAGCGACCTTCAGTGGCAGCTATGAAATTTGGCTGCTGAATCTGTCGACGCTTGCGGAGGATCGGCATGCGTTCACGTTTGAAGATCGCGAGCCGGTGGTCGGCGGCGTTACGGCGATTCTCACGATTCCCGCGCAGTTCCTGAGCCAGGCCGCGGGC
>DATGKG010000158.1:0-2131 GCA_035294805.1 Binataceae bacterium (SeqCode)
TAGCCCCAATCCTTAAGCGGCGACGGATTGATGGGACTCAGCCAGATCGCATCTATGCCGAGCGATGCCGGCGTCCCATCATTCAGATAGTCGAGATGCGCGGAGATGCCGTCGAGGTCGCCGATGCCGTCGCCATTCGCATCCGCAAAACTGCGCGGATAGATCTGGTAGAAGACCGCGTCCTGCCACCAATGGGCCGCCATCGCACTTGCTCCCCCTCTGTAGTCTCCCCCATGGGGGGAAAACTAAAGGAATGCAGCCATCTCTGCTTAGGCTGCGCGCGCGCCCATCATCTCGACGAAGTTGCTGGTATAAAAACGATGCTTCGCCGACTCATCGATGCCTGCGGTGGAATTCTCGAAGCGCTTCAGCGGATTGCGGCCGCCCACGATGTGCGGGTAGTCCGACGAAAACAGGCATAGCTCGGCGCCGGCCTGCTCGATGATCCATCCGACCGGCTCGTGCGGATACGGTGTGAACTTGAGCTGCCGGCGCACATAGTCCGACGCCTTCATCGGCAGGCGCAGCGCCGGCTCGGTGCGCACGAAGGTTTCCTGAGAAATGTCGAGGCGCCTCAGCCACGGCACGATCCACATCGCGCCTTGCTCGATACATCCGCCGCGCAGGCGCGGGAATTTTTCGAACACGCCGTCGAGCACCATCGCGGAGAGGAACGTCTCCGGCCCGTAGTGTCCGACCATGAAGTCCTTGGAATGGAAATTTTCACCGCCGCCGAGAAAATCGGTCACTGGCCGATCGTTTTTGAAAAATGCTTTCGGGAACGGCATCCCACCGCCACCGACATGAAGCATGAAAGGAACATCGGCATCCTGGAGCCGGGCCCACACGCCATCGTATTTCGGATGGGTCGGCGAAATCTTGTGCGGAGGCAGCGACGGAACGTGGATCGCGGCGCATCCGAGCTTGATTGCCTCATCGACTTCGCGCGCCGCCAGGTCGGCATCGTCGAGCGGCACGAATCCGACCGCCATCAAGCGTTTGTCGCCCGCGCAGAATTCCGCGATCGCACGATTATGCGCCCGCGCGCCACCATATACGACATTTGGATCGTCCTCGCCGCGTTTGAAGATGCCCCAGAAATGCGAAAGTGCAAACGTCGTGAAGACGAGCTGACGGTTGAAGCCGAGCAGGTCGAGCGCCTGCGTGCGCTCCGCCGGATCGAACGCGCCGAGCGCCTTCCATCCCTTATATAGCATCAGGTTGGCCTCGGCCTCTTCGACCGCCGCGCGATCCTTCTTGCGCTTCTCCGCGGCGGTGATGGCCTGCTCGACCTGATAGGCGACGCCGCCCGAAGTGAGGTCCAGCGGCGCGAGGCGCTCGCGGATGCCGGGGTCGGCATAGCGCGTCATCCAGTCGCGGGTTTCCATTACGTGGCTGTCGGCGTCGTTGAAGATGCGGCCTTCGGCGTAGGGCATTTTGCGTTCGTCTCCCGATGATGGTGCGCGGCTCATGCTGCGTACGAGCATTCAAAATAGTCGAAGAGGGTCATCTGGTACAGGCGGCGGCATTTCATTTCCGGTGGCTGCATGACTAGGATTCGGCGCAGATTCCAACCACTTAAAGCTCGATACAAAGAGGACCCATATGTTCGAAACACAACTCAAGAAATTTCGTGAATTTGCCATCAAGGGAAACGTAGTCGACATGGCGATCGGCATCGTGATCGGCGCCTCGTTCGGCAAAATCGCGACCTCGCTGGTCAACGACCTCATCATGCCGCCGATCGGATTGCTGCTCGGCAGGGTCGACTTCAACAGCCTTTTCATCCCCTTGGATGGAAAGACCTACGCCTCGCTCGACGCCGCGAAGAAGGCCGGCGCGGCGACCTTCAACTACGGCTCGTTCATCAACACCGTGCTGGATTTTGTGATCGTCGCGTTCGCGATGTTTCTCATCGTACAATGGTACCAGACGATGGCGGACCGGCTGGAAAAACCCGCGCCTGCCGCTGCGCCGACGACGAAGGACTGTCCATTTTGTATGTCACCGATACCGGTCGGCGCGACGCGATGCCCGCATTGCACCTCGCAACTTGGGCAATCTCAGGCGGCGTGATTTTGAGGATCGTGCGCGGCTCCTTCGCGGCCCTTGCTCTTATGGGGAGAAAAAT
>DATGKG010000159.1:0-3490 GCA_035294805.1 Binataceae bacterium (SeqCode)
CCTGATGGCAGGTGCTCGGCGCCGTCGATGCGATGGTGCCAGCCCACGCGACATGAATCGGCCGATGAATGTGGCCGGCGGTGACTCGAATGACATTGCGATGGCGCGCGACGATTTCCTCCATCGCGCGGCCCCCGTGCAGCCCCGAGGAGTCCATCCAGTTGATACCGGTCCGAAACGGCGGATGGTGCATGAAGATCATCGTCGCGCGATCGGGTTGTGCGCTCAGCGTGTCGTCGAGCCATCGCAGCCGTTCCTCGCACATCATGCCGTGATGATGCTCCGGCACCGTCGTGTCGAGTCCCACCAGCCGAACCGGAAATTCCTCAATCGCATAGTGGACGAATGGCACTCCGGCGCGCGGCATGTACGCAGTGTCCGCAAACGTCTTCATCAGCGCGTCGCGGCGATCGTGATTGCCGGGAATCACCAACACCGGCATCGTTAGCGGCGCGAGGATCTCGCGGAGCAACTCGTACTCATCCTCGCGGCCGTGGTCGGTCAGATCTCCGGACGCGATGACCACATCGGGCCGCGGCGCGAGGCCATTGATGTGCGCGACCGCCTCCGCGAGTTGCGCGTTGGTCGGAACCTGGCGATAGCAGAGGCGGTCACGCGCGACCACGTGCAGATCGGTTATCTGCGCGATGATCATCCGAAGCGCCTACGCGACGAAGACCTCGCGTGCGTGATTGGTATCGCAATACTCCAGCACCTGCGCGATCTTGTCCCCGTCGAAGCGGACATAGAAATGATACAAATTGTTATATTTGCGTCCGTTGGCGGCGGTGGTGTTCGATTCGCACTGGATCGAGACGTTGTTGCCCTCGCTGAACACGGTGCCGTACTTCATGTTGACGCCGTTGGGCATCATCATCTTCAGCCCCTTCGCGAAACCCTTCAGCGCGTCTTTTCCTTTGACCGGCGCGAAGCCCGGCATCCGCGTCATGACGCGCCATTCGAAGCTGTCCGCGATCATCTGCTCCATCTTCGCGATGTCGGGATTCTCGAGCATCGAGAGGAACTCGACCGCGCGCTCTTTTTGTTGTGCTGGTGTCATGGCAAACCTCCTGATGTCAGGATAGCTACTCAAACCGTGCCGATTGCGCAAACATCCTAACTTCGCGCTAACTCCGCGGAATGAATTCATTGCGCAGCCCCGCGATGAGCTGCGCGGGCGCGGTTCGATCGAGCGCGTCGAGGTCCCACCCATTTTCGTGAATCATCGTGCGGATCGGCTCCGGTTCCGGGTAAAGGCCGACCAGCTCGCCGCCAACCACGAATGTTCGCCCGTTCACATTCGCGGCCGCGTCGGTGCAAAGCCACACGGCCAGCGCGGCGACTTGCTCCGGTTTGTTGTCGAGCGGGTTGGGCATCGGCACCGGCACGCCCCGATCGCCGAGCATCGCGCGGGTGCGTTCCATCGCGCGGACCGCTGCCTCGTCGAGCAGGCGCGTCGCCGCACGAGGACGAATGGCGTTGCACCGAACGTTGAACTTTCCCAGGTCGCGCGCGATGGTGCGCGTCAGGCCGACGATACCTTCCTTCGCGGCCGAGTAGCTCGATTGCCCAAGATGCCCGAGGCCCGACTCCGATGCAGTATTCACGATGACGCCGCTTTTCTGCTCGCGGAAAATCATCGCGGCGGCGCGGATGGTCGAGAAGTGGCCCTTCAGATGCACCGCGATGACGTCGTCCCAGTCGTCCTCGCTCATATTGTAGATGATGCGCGGACGCACGATACCGGCATTATTGATGAGAATGTCGAGGTGTCCGAACGCGTCAATCGCAGTTTGTATGATGCGCGCGCCGCCTTCCATCGTGGCGACATTGTCGAAGTTCGCGACGGCATTGCCGCCCGCGGCATGCATCTCCGCGGCCACCAGCGACGCGATCCGATCGTCGGCGCCGCCTCCCGTAGGTCCGCCGCCCAAATCATTGACCACGACCGCTGCGCCTTGTTGTGCGAGCAGCATCGCCTCGGCGCGTCCGATGCCACGCCCCGCGCCGGTAACGATCGCGACTTTTCCCGCCAACCTTTTATTAGACGACTTTTCCGTATGCGCCATACTTCGTACACTCCACCGACTTTGACTTCTATTTCCTCATGCGGATGGCGGAATCGCTGCACAAGCAACAGTCCCTTTAGCGGTTTTCGCTTCTCGATCTCCGGCAGCAAGTCGAGGATGCCGCGGCGCACCGCGATTCGACCAACTCGTCTGAAACGAAATAACACGATTCCGTAATAATCCTTGGGAGGGTAGTGTCGGATATCGCCGAGGCCTTTATCCAAAGAGAACAGGCACCTCCGCGCACGTCGCGCCGCGTCGGCGACAAGAGGATCGGCATTGCCCGCGAGTCCTTCGTCCACAACGGTATCGACCAGGTGGCCGAGACCGCGCAGGCCGTCAGCCAGTTCAGCGGGTAAGTTCTCGTCGGGTTTTATGCGCATCCGCGGCCAGAGGCGTCAGTTCTTCTTCGCGCGCCAACGCGGCCGCATAAGCAATTGCCGCGCGGATGTGAGCGGGCTTGAGTGACGGATACGACCGCAAGATCTCATCATCGGTCGCTCCTTCGGCGAGCGAATCGAGAATCACCGCGACGGGGACGCGCGTACCTTTCGCGGATAGTTGCGCACCTGCGACATCACGCCGGGAGGTCAGATACTTTCGCCAATCGATCATGCTTTACGGCTGCAGCCTAACATACGGCAAGGCCTTTGCCGAAGTCGCGTATGTTGACATACTCGCACAATATTCGAGATTCTGATGATCCGCCAACTGAACGATCGTTTAGGCTGATGGGAGAACCACATCGATGGCATCCAAAGACATAGTTGTCGACGCCGACGGGCATATCCTCGAACCGCCCGACCTGTGGGAAAAATATCTCGAGGCGAAATATCAGCCGCGCGCGATCAAGATCGTGCGCAACGACAAAGACCTCGAATGCCTGCAGTACGACGGCAAACTCTCGCAGATGGCGCAGCCCGGCTTCCTCGCCGCGCTCGGCGGAATGGGCAAGGAGCAGGACCAGTTGCGTCCGGCGGCGGAGCGCACCTACGTCAACTCCGCGCCATTCGGCTCGATGGATGCGCGCGAGCGCGTGGAATTGCTCGATCGCGAGAATCTCGCGAAGGCGGTGCTCTATCCGACGCTGGGGATTTTGTGGGAGGCCGAAGTCGAGGACGTCGAACTCTCGCAGGCGTATTGCCGCGCCTACAATCGATGGATCGCTGACTTCTGCCGGCCCTACAGCGACCGGTTGATTCCCATCGCGCATCTCTCGCTGGGTGATCCTCAAGCCGCCGCGGTCGAACTCGAGCGCGCGGTTAAGGACGGATGCCGTGGGGCGTTCGTCGCGCCGTTCACCATCACGCACAAGCCGCACGGGCATCCGGATCACGATGTGGTCTTTGCGATGTGTGAGAAGCTCGACGTGCCGTTCGCGATACATCCGACCTTCGAGCCGAAGGGACTCAATCGCGCGC
>DATGKG010000160.1:0-2297 GCA_035294805.1 Binataceae bacterium (SeqCode)
TTTTCGCGCAAACGGAACTACATCTCCGCGACGGCCCGCGCGACCGTCTTTGGTGACTTTGCGATTACATGCAGCAGAATGCGCGCGGGACGATCGGGCAGTGCGCGCCCCTGCTCCCATTCCTGGATGGTCCGCACGCTGAAGCCGAAGCGCTTCGCGAACTGCGTTTGCGACAGCCGAAGCTTACGCCGAATCGCGCGCACGTCGGGGGCGGTAGGATCGACGAGCCGAGGGGGTCCATACATATGGTCGGGTGGCTCGTCATCTTCGGCCTTCATGCATTCGTTCTCGATCATCCGGATAGTCTTAATTCGAATCTCGCAATAGTCTCGCCGGGTCTGCTCGATTTCCAGAACCGGGTTGTCAAACACTGCGGTAGCGAACACGAAGTCAAAGCCGCGAAGTTCCTTATTGCGCGAACTCTTTTCTTCGTCCCATTCGAACTCTGCACTTAGTATACGTGGATCCCGTACCACAGTAAATTTCTCGTATTCTTGCGGCGCCTTGCCGCGATGACTTCATATGATAGCGTCGAGGGATGAGGCGCAAAGCCGCATCCGGGAGCCTCTTCCCGCAACGCAAACCCGCCGCGCAGCCGCTTGCCGATCGCATTCGGCCCGCCAGCCTCGATGAGGTCGTCGGCCAGGAGCATTTGCTCGGCCCCGGCAAGCTGCTCTCCGAAATGGTCGCGGCAGGCCGGCTTCATTCGGTGATTTTGTGGGGACCGCCGGGCTCCGGGAAAACCACCATCGCGTTGCTGCTCGCGAAACAGCTCGATGCCGAATTCGTCCAGATCAGCGCCGTCAGCTCCGGTGTCGCCGACCTTCGCGAGGCGGTGGCCGACGCGCGCCGTGAACTCGAGGCCACGGGGCGACGCACGGTAGTTTTTATCGACGAGATTCATCGATGGAATCGCGCGCAGCAGGACGCCTTCCTGCCGCATGTCGAAAGCGGCCTCGTCACGCTGATCGGCGCGACGACGGAAAATCCTTCCTTCGAGGTGGTCGCGCCGCTGCTCTCGCGCGCCCGCGTGCTGGTGCTCAATCCGTTATCCGAAGATGCGATCGCGACCATCATCACGCGCGCGCTGAATGATACGGAGCGCGGGCTCGGCAAGCTCGGCCTTACGCTAGATGACGATGCACGCGCGGAGTTGGTTCGCCTCGCATCTGCGGATGCTCGCCGCGCGCTCAACACCTTGGAGATCGCGGCGGAGCTCGCGCAGCACGCCGGCAGCAAGGAGATCCTCACCGCGCATATCAGCGAGGCCGCGCAGCATAAGGCGCTGCTTTACGATCGCGTGGGCGAGGAGCACTACAACGTCATCTCGGCGTTCATCAAGAGCATGCGCGGCAGCGATCCCGATGCGGCGCTTTACTGGATGACGCGGATGGTCGAGGCGGGCGAGGATCCGCTTTTCATCGCGCGACGCATGGTGATCTTCGCATCCGAAGACATCGGCAATGCTGACCCGCGTGCGCTCCAGATCGCGATTGCGGTGAAGGATGCGGTCGACTTCGTCGGCCTTCCCGAAGGAGTCATTCCGCTCGCGCAGGGTGTGACCTATCTCGCGAGCGCGCCCAAATCGAATGCCTCCTATCTTGGGATGCAGCGCGCGCGGTCGGATACGCGCGAGTTGGGGGCGCTTGCCGTGCCGCTTCATCTGCGCAACGCGCCGACGCCGCTGATGAAGGGACTCGGCTACGGCAAGGACTATCGCTACCCGCACGATTTCGAAGACGCGGTGGCCGAGCAGGATTTTCTTCCCGATCAACTGATCGGCAAAGAATACTACCAACCGACGGATCGAGGATTCGAGGCGCGACTAAAGGAGTATCTGACGCGAGTGCGCGAGATCCGCGCCGCCGCGCGAGCGAAAAATCGTGCTTCGAAAAAAAGTGCAGGAGGTTCGTAGTGAGTTCACCTGCCTCCTCTCAAGTGGAAAAAATCCAAACAAAATGTTGCATCGTGGGCGGCGGTCCGGCCGGCATGATGCTGGGGTTTCTGCTCGCGCGCGCCGGTGTTGACGTGGTCGTGCTGGAAAAGCATGGAGACTTCCTCCGCGATTTTCGCGGCGACACCATTCATCCTTCGACCCTGCAGGTGATGCATGAACTGGGGCTGCTCGAGGAGTTTCTCAAGCGTCCTCACAACGAAGCGCGTGAACTCGATGGGCAAATCGGCGACGAGCGCGTGACGATCGCCGACTTCAGTCATCTGCCGACGCAATGCAAGTTCATTGCGTTCATGCCGCAGTGGGATTTTCTTAACTTCGTCGCCGAGCAGGGCAAGCGCTA
>DATGKG010000161.1:0-13729 GCA_035294805.1 Binataceae bacterium (SeqCode)
CCGCGCGATGCTTCGCGTAGTCACCGGCGGTCTTGCCGAAATCGATTTTGCTGCCCAGTTCACGGACCGAATCGAGCTTGGCGGAGCCCATTTTTCCAGCCGCAGTTGATCCCATAACTTGACTGTATAAAACTTTATTGATGTTGATTCAAGAACTGACCGCATTTTCGCCGAACCAAACCTATCGCTTGACCGCCTCGCGCTCCGATGGCGTGATTGCGAGGTGGGGACGCAGGAAGCGGATCATGGTCGGATGCTGACCGCGGCTGAAGCGGCGCATCATCTCGGGGTCAAGCTGGGAACGCTCTACGCCTACGTGAGCCGCGGCTGGATCAAGAGCTACCGCCGGCGCGTCGGGCGCCAGGCGCTCTACCGCCGCGCCGATATCGAGGCGTTGCGCGGCCTCGTCGCACCTGAGCGCGGGCGGCGCGCGCGCAGCCTTCCCGACGCGTCCTCATGGGTGACGGTCGCGCAGCCGGTGCGTCCGGCGGCCGAAACGCCGGCACCGGGAGTTATCGTCAGCGAATCCGCCGTCAGCTCGATTGTCGATGGACGGCTCGCCTATCGCGGCTACCCGATCGAAGAGGTCATCGAGCACGCCACCTTCGAAGAGGTCAGCCTGCTGCTCTGGAATGGCGAACGTCCAACTGCCGAGGCCTCTGCTGAACTCCGCGCCGCAATCGCGTCGGCGAAGATGCCGCCTCCGGTCGCGACCGCGATCGCCGCGATGGGCGAGGACGCACCGCCGCTGCTTCGGCTATCCGCGATGATGCCGAGCCTCGCGGCGTGGGAGCGCCACGGCGAGAAGCTCGATCGTTTCGCGCGCGCGAAACTTATCATCTCGATGCTACCGCTTCCGCTCTCGTCGATGCTGCCGCTTCCGCTCTCGCGCAAAGGCCGCACGCATGCGGATGGCGCGGGCGGAATGGCGGAGCGTCTGCTGCGAAATGTCGCGGGCTCGGCCGCCGCGGACTTCGAGATCACCGCGATGAATCGCGTTCTGGTCGCATGCGCGGAGCACGAGCTCAACGCTTCGACGTTCGCGGCGCGCGTAGTCGCCAGCACCGGCGCCGACTTGTATGCCTCGGTGCTCGCCGCGCTGTGCTCGCTGTCGGGTCCGATTCACGGCGGCGCGTGCGATCTCGTCGAGCGTATGTTCGCGGAACTCGACCATGGGATGCGCATCGACGAAAGCCTCGAGCTATTCGGCCGCGAGCATCGGCTGCCACCCGGCTTCGGCCACGCGATCTATCCCCACGGCGATCCGCGCGCAGTACTCCTAAAGCAGACTGCCCAGACCATCGCGCGGCGCAAGGGCCGCAAGCTCTACGAAACTGCGCTGAAGATCGAGCAGGCGGTGTTCAGGCGCGATCGGTTGCGTCCGAATCTGGATTTTTATCAGACCGTATGCACGCGGATGTTG
Organism: Binataceae bacterium (SeqCode); assembly: GCA_035294805.1. Classification (GTDB taxonomy): domain Bacteria; phylum Desulfobacterota; class Binatia; order Binatales; family Binataceae; genus DATGKG01. The sequence goes on from DATGKG010000161.1 coordinate 1,424, forward strand.
GGATTTCCGGTCGGCTCCCCCGCCGCGATTTTCGCGATTGCACGCGCGGCCGGATGGATCGCACATGCGCTCGAACAGTATGCGAACAATCGCTTGATTCGTCCGCGAATGCGCTATCGCGGCGTCCCGCTACGTCACTGGGAGTAGTCGTCCACTAGCCTCGAGGTGACCGCGGCCCTGCGGAGTCAAATCGACCAGCATCACGTTATCGGCGCAGCATCGCCGAATGATGAATCCGTTGTCGACCGCATCTTCCCAGACCGTGAACCTCGGGCAGGAGGTACGCCACGCTTCCATCACTTCTGGGTAAGGTCGCGGCTTTACGGCGATCCATTCGAGAAAATCAAGCATCAACGGCGCGAGCGTTTCGCTGATGACAGGCTCCATAGCACTCAGAGCCTATTACCGCGGCCGGCGCGATGGAACGCGGCGCTAACGCTTTTTTTTCCAAAGCGCTATTCTCCCTCGCTGTGGAACGCATCGAATTCCTGTCCGCGGTCCTGGTCGTATCGGAAAATCCGGCGCGACTCGCAGAGTTTTATCGCAACGTGGTCGGGATCGATCTCAAGGACGAGTCACACGGCGCCAGCCTGCCGCATTACGGATGCAACCTCGGCGACATGCACTTCGCGATTCATCCGGTGGAGACCTTTCCTGATCGCCGCCATGGTGTCGGCGCGGTCAAGCTCGCGTTCAATGTGTTCGATATCAAGGCGCTGGTCGAGCGGCTGACGAAGCAGGGCATCAAGGTGCTGTACCCGCCGCATAACACCGGATTTTTCTGGAGCACTGCGATAAACGATCCCGATGGCAACTTTATCGAGTTCACCGAAATGTGCGACGAATGGTTTAAGATGCTCGAGCAACGTCATGCCGGTGGCATCGACGTAGTTTCGCGCTGGAAGGCCCTGAAAGGAGGCGCATAGAAGATGAAGGCAATCGCCAAAACCAAGGCAGCATTCGGCGCCGAAATCATCGATGTGCCGGTGACCAAGCCCGGCCCGGGCGAGCTGCTCGTCAAGGTCGCCGCCTGCGGCATCTGCGGCTCCGACCTTCACATCTACGAATGGGAACTCGGCGCCGATCGTATGGTCGCGCGGCTCCCCGCCGTTATCGGGCACGAGCCCGCAGGTGAAGTCGTCGAAGTCGGTGCGGGAGTGACGACGTTCAAGGCCGGCGATCATGTCGCGCTCGATCCCTTCGGGCATTGCGGCAAATGCTCCACGTGCCGCTCCGGACGCTTCAATCTGTGTACCTCGCCGACGCATCTCGGCGGCGCATTCGCGGAGTATGTTATCGCGCCGGTAGGAAATTCCTACCTCGTGCCGCCGTCAATGGATTTCGAAACTGCCGCGCTCCTCGAGCCATTCGGCACCGGGCTGCATGCGGTCGAGCAATCATGTCTCAAGGCCGGTGACAGTTGCGTCGTCGAAGGTCCCGGGCCGATAGGGCTTAGCGTCGCGATGTCGGCGCGCGCGCAAGGTGTGCAATCGATTGTCGTGACCGGTCTCGAGGCCGATACGCAACGCCTCGCGCTCGCACGCGAACTCGGATTCAAAACCGTGGTCGCCGACAAGGGCGACTGGATTGCGCAGGTGCGCGCGCTGCTGCCGCCCGATGGCGCCGATGTGGTCTTCGACGCATGCGGCATGATCGATCAGCCGCGCGAATTGATGCGTCGCGGCGGCGAGCTGGTGCTGATCGGATGGCCCGCACGCGATCTAACGTCGACCGAGCTGCGCGCGTTTTTCTTCCATGGCATCAAGACTATCAACTCGCGCGTGCGGACACCGGAGACATGGCGGCGCGCGATCGCGCTGGTCGCGTCGGGTGCAGTTGACCTTCGCCCGATGGTGACGCATCGATATGACATCGCGCACGGTATCGAGGCATTCGAGTTGTTGCGCGCGCGCAAGGGCGTGAAGGCGCTGATTATTCCCAATCAAACCGCATATTGACCCGAAGGCAATACAACGAGGACACGCATATGAAAGATGGATTCAAAATCGTCGACGTCGATGCGCATCTGATGGAACCCGACTGGGTGTTCGAGCGATTCATCGATGAGAAATACAAGTCGCAGGCGCCCAAGATGGGCATCGCGGCGGAATCGGGACGTCGCACCTTCCTGGTCGAGGGCGAGCCGTTCACACGCGAGAAGGGCAAGTATCCGATGGCGGCGCCCGGATTCCTCAAAGCCGTCAAGAAGGCGATGGAACGCTTCGAGCGCGCGGGCAAGCAAGGCTTCAGCCCCGAGAGCCGTTTGCAGGATATGGACGAGCAGGGCGTCGATGTGCAGGTGGTTTATCCTACTGCGGCGGGGCAGATGCTTGGGCGCGAGTTCCGCGACACCAAGCTGCTCGCCGCGTGCTGCCGCGCCTACAACGATTGGGCGATCGACTATTGCTCGAAGGATTCAAAGCGCTTGAGGCCGTCGGCGATCCTTCCGATGCAGGATGTAGAGGAAGCAGTCAAAGAGGCGAATCGCGCGGCGAAAAACGGCGCGGTGAGTTTCTACATTCGGCCCAACCCGGTCGCGGGACGAACGCTGTTCAGCGAAGCCTACCTGCCGCTGTTCGCAGAAATCGAAAAGCTCGGCAAGCCGATCTCCACGCATGAGTCCGCATCGGCGTCCGTGCCGTCTTTCGGCGATCGGATGGATACCCACGTCAGCGGCCACATCCTGTCGCATCCGTTCGAGGCGATGGCGGCGATGGCGGGCCTTATATGGTACGGCATCTTCGAAAAATTCCCCAAGCTGCGAGTCGTGCATGTCGAAGCCGATGGCGGATGGGTTCCTTACTGGCTTCAGCGGATGGAGCAGCATTGGAATTTCAGCGGCAACTCGGAGCATGAGTATCTCACGCGACGGCCGACCGAATATTTCAAATCGAACATCTTCGTCGCATTCCGTGGCGATGAGCCCACGATGAAGGCGGCGGTCGAGCTGGTCGGCGACAACAACTTCCTTTGGGATACGGACTATCCGCATCCGGACGGCACGTTTCCGTGGGGCATCGAGTCGATGCTGAAGCAACCGATCGCGGCCGACAGCAAGCGCAAGATTCTGTACGACAACGCGGTTCGCGCGTTTGCTTTGAACTAGAATCGCGCGACCCTACAGGTTGTAGCGTCAGTCGACGCGCGCGGGTATAACTCGCCGCAATGGCTGAACGCGCGGAAGAACTTAAGCGCGAGCGGCGCGTCGAAGCGGACAGGCGCGAGTTCCTGCGTGCCGAGCGGCGTATCCTGACCGCTGCCGACGTGATGGCGCTGCTGATGGTGGCGGCGACCGCTATGACGGCGTTTGCGACCTGGCGTACCTATCGGATCTCGGATCTGGTTCTGCAAGGTCGCCGAGCGGCCCTTTCTGGGCGTACAGCAGCTCACCTTCGAGCGCACCGATACCGCGCATCCGCTAATCGTCGTCGACTTCCGTAACTTCGGCACCATCCCAGCCGAGGCCACCTCCGTCACGGTGACTGCGATGCTCGACGGCAAGCAGATCCCGGCCCGCGACGGCGAAATGACGGATAACAATCAGGGGGTGGTTTCACCTGGCGTGCCGCAGTTCTTCTATGTCTTCCTGCAGAAGGACGAATATCAGCGCTCGGTGAGCGGCGCCGCGCAGCTGATAGTTGAGGTCTTGATGGTGTATAAGGGCCCCGCGCTCGGCCGTACGTTCTGCCTGACCAAGAAATTTTTCTACGACTATCACATCGGCGCATTTCGACCGGACGGCGGGACCTCGGAATGCTCGGCTCAACCAGCAGTTGTCACGAAGCGCCTCTAGTCAATTCGACCCTTCGCAAAATCAGTAATCTTCGTCCAAGTTCTGCCTGATTGCGACGCCAGCGAAGTTTTGCCAACTTTCGATAATGCGGTGCGCGATCTGCAAGCGGCCGGTCGACTTGTCGCCGGCCAATCGATTTCGGCCGTTCTGCTCCGAACGATGCCAGATGGTCGACCTCGGCACATGGGCGAGTGAGCAGTATCGCATCGCGGGCAAAGCTGTCGATGAAACCGAGCATCCCGACGACGACCTGAGCCGCGAGGCGCTCAAGAACAAGAGGAATCTCAATTGAAGCGCGGAGACGCGTCCTCCGCGCGCATCCATCCGAGTTCCGTGGTCGGCGATGATGTCCGACTGGCCGCCGACGTCCAGATCGGCCCGTTCTGCCTGCTCGAAGGAAAAATTCGCATCGGCGTGGGGAGCCGGCTCATCAGCCATGTCGCGATTTTCGGCGATACGGAAATCGGCGCCGCCAACGTACTCCATCCGAATGTGGTTATCGGCGACGAGCCGCAGGACATCGCGTACACCGGCGGCCCGCGCAAGGTGCGTATCGGCAATCGCAACGTCTTTCGCGAAGGCACCACGATTCATCGCGGGAGCGAGCGCGGCGACGTCACGAGCATCGGCGACGACAATTTTTTTATGCAGAATTCGCATGCCGCGCACGATTGCCGCATCGGCAATTCCACCATCATCGCGGGAGGCGCGCTGCTCGCCGGATGGGTCGAGGTGAGCGATCGCGCGCTGGTCTCCGGCAACTGCGTGGTGCATCAGTACACCCGCATCGGACGGCTCGCGATGATGCGCGGGCTATCGCGCACCAGCCGCGACATTCCGCCGTTCTGCATCATGGACGGAACCCATACGCTGCGCGGCATCAACGCGATCGGCTTGCGGAGGATCGGATTCAAAGCGACGCAGATTCGCGCGCTACGCGAGGTCTTCCTCGCGCTATTTGGCAAGCGGCAGAACCTGAAGCTGGCGCTGGAGCGCATCGCTTCGGAGAAGCTCACGCCCGAGGCGCAGGAGATGATCGATTTCATCCGCGCGTCCAAGCGCGGCGTCGCGTTCGGTCCACGCGAAGGCAGCACTATCGGCGATTCGGAGGAGTGAGCGACGTTCGAGGTCCTTCGCTGCGCTCAAAACGACTTCGCAGCTATGCTGCGAGTCGGTTGTTATGAGGAAAATCTCCTGACAGAATTGGGCCGATTGGGTGTGGCCCGCGACGTGGTCGCGGCGAGGGATTCAAGGGAGATATGCGAATCAGGTCCCGTTTTTTCGTCGGGGCAGGCTTGATAGCCGTTGCCGTCGGCTACCTTATATACGCGGCGATTCAGAACACCTCCGAATACTACATGACCGTCAATGAGGTAGCGGCGCGCGAGACCACCCTCGGAGGGCAGGCGCTGCGCGTCGCCGGGCGCGTCAATCCCGATGCGATCGCCTGGGATCCGGTCACGCTGACGCTCAAGTTCGGTATTCATCAGATTCCCGATGCCGATGCTGACGGCGCGGTGAAGCCGGTTGCGATTTCCGATGCGCCTTCGTTCAACGTCATATGCGTCGGGCAGCCCAAGCCGGACATGTTCGCCGCCAACAAAGATGTGATCGTCGAGGGGCATCTAACCGGCGCGGGCACGATCAGCGCGACGCAGGTAATGACCAGTTGCCCTTCGAAATACAAACCCAAACAGGTGAAGTAGTTTCCAGATGCCGAATCTCGGACAGCTTGCACTCGCGATCGCGCTGATCCTCGCTCTCTATTCGATCGCCGCGAATCTTTTCGGCGCGCGGCGCGGCGCGACCGATCTGATCGTCAGCGCACGCCATGCGATTTGGGCGATGACCGCGATGGTCGCCATCGCGGCGGTATCGCTCTGGGTTGGGCTGCTCACCAGCGACTTCTCGATGGAGTATGTCGCCTCGTATTCGAGCACCACGCTGCCGACCGTCTACAAAATCACCTCGCTATGGGGCGGGCAGCAGGGCTCGCTGCTCTTGTGGACGCTATTGCTCTCGACCTTCGCGTCGATCGTCGCGTTCCAGAATCGCCGCCGCAATCCCGATATTGCGCCGTATGCGCTCGCGGTGATGGCGATTGTCGCGGTGTTCTTCCTCGGCATGCTCAACTTCGTGACGCGCCCGTTCGATCTGCTCGCGGTGCGTCCCATCGAAGGATCCGACTTAAATCCGCTGTTGCAGAACTACTGGATGGCGATACATCCGCCCTCTTTGTACACCGGCTATGTCAGCACCACGGTGCCGTTCGCGTTCGCGTCGGCGGCGCTGATTACCGGCAAGCTCGACGAGACCTGGATTCGCACCACGCGGCGGTGGGCAATCTTCTCGTGGTTCTTCCTGACGCTCGGCAATCTATTCGGCGCGCGCTGGGCTTACGAAGTTTTGGGATGGGGCGGCTACTGGGCATGGGACCCGGTCGAGAACGCAGCCTTCATGCCGTGGCTGGTGATGACGGCGTATCTCCATTCGGTGATGATCCAGGAACGCAAGGACATGCTGAAGGTGTGGAACCTCGCGCTCATCGGGCTCGCGTTCTTCCTCACACTGTTCGGCACCTTCATCACGCGCAGCGGCGTGATTTCGTCGGTGCATTCGTTTACGCAGTCCGGCCTCGGACCATATTTCCTGACGTTCCTGATCCTGGTCGCGCTCATCTATATCGCAGCGCTGATCTATCGCGTGCCCGACCTGCGCAGTCCGGCGGAATTCGAATCGTATCTCTCGCGCGAGGCCGCATTTCTCTTCAACAACCTGATTCTGGTCGGAATCGCATTCGCGGTTTTTTGGGGCACCATTTTTCCCGTGCTCTCGGAAGCGGTGCGCGGCGTGAAGATTACCGTCGGGCCGCCGTTCTTCAATCGCGTCAACGGACCGCTCGCGCTCGGATTGATTTTCCTGATGGGCGTCGGCCCGCTAATCGCATGGCGCCGGATGACGGTAAAGAATCTCGCCACTCATTTCGCCGCGCCCGCGATCATCGGCATTGCCACCGGTCTCGTGCTGTACGGAATCGAAATTAAGCAATGGTACGTGCTAACGGCGATATCGCTGGTGGCGTTCGTGGCGGGAACGATCGCGGTTGAGTTCGGCCGCGGCGTCAGTGCGCGCCGCCATATGGTGCATGAGACGACGCCGCGTGCGCTGGTGAACCTGGTATCGAAGAACAATCGCCGCTACGGCGGCTACGTCATTCACATCGGCGTGATTCTCGCGTTCGTCGGCATCGTTGGGTCGTCGTTCTTTCGCGCCGAGGTTAAGAAGAGCGTACATCCGGGCGAGGCCTTCGCGGTCGGGCCCTACATGCTCCGCTTCGTGACGTTGACTCCGCTCAACACGCCGCATCTGGAGAGCGCGAGCGCGGAGGTCGAGGTCACGCGCAACGGTCGTCACGTCGCCACGATGTCTCCCGCGAAACTCTTCTACAAAAAGCCGCAACAGCCTGCCACGCATGTCGCGATCCGGTCGACGCCGCTCTACGACTTGTACGTCGTGCTCGCCGGTATCGACGATCAGAGCGGGATGGCGACCTTCCAGGTGTTCCTGACGCCGTTGGTGTTCTGGCTGTGGGCGGGAGGTTTGGTGATGGTGATTGGGACGGTGATCACGATGTGGCCCAACGTGCGCGAGCGCGCCGCAATCGCCGAGGTGCTCAGCCGCGGCAAACAGGAAATCGCCGCCGAGCCCGCGCGAGGGGGTGAGTGACGCCTTGCCGCGCATCTGGACCATCATCGCGGCGATCGCGTTGCTACTTTTTGTTACATCGCCCCTGCTCGCCAAGACCACGGTCGACGAGGTGAGCCAGGGACTGACGTGCCAGTGCGGATGCGGCCTGACGGTCGCCAATTGCAACCATCCGGAGTGTAGCTTTTCCGTTCCGCTGCGCGGCGAGATTTCGCGCCTGATCGACAAGGGTCTGGATCGTCCCGCGATTATCGCGATGTATCGCGCGAAGTTCGGCGAGAAGATTCTTTCGGCGCCGACCACCGAGGGCTTCAACCTGCTCGCGTGGGTGATGCCGTTTTTCGCGATTATCGTAGGCGGCGGAGCGATCGTCATGATGTTCGGCAGATGGCGCAACGAGACGCCGCCTGCGGCATCCGTAGATGACCGCGTGTCGGTGATCGATCCTAAATTGCGCGAGCAGCTCGACGCGGAAGTTAAGAGGCAGCTCTAGTGTCCTTTTACGTCGCAGCGTTTCTCATCGTGATGGGGGTCGCGCTGTTCGTCGCCGCGCCTCTCACCGGTGCCGCGAGCGCAAGTTCGAAATCCAAACGCGAGGAAGTCGAGTTCGCGCATTGGGAGCATGAGCATGCGCTCGCGGTGCAGGGGCTGCGCGAGCTGGAATTCGATCGTGAAATGGGCAAGCTCTCGGATGCCGACTACGAATCGCTGCGCACCTCGTTGCAGGGGCGCGCGCTGCAGGCGATGAGCGCCATCGACAAATTCAAGGAACAGGAACGCGCCGCCAACCTCGCCGCGATAACGGTGCGGCCCAAGCTGCGTGAGGCCGCCGCGATCGCCGATGAGATCGCGGCGATGTCCAAACCGAAAGCCGCGATTCCGATCGCGCCCGGCATGTCCAACGTCCCGCCAGTCAGCGCTCCTCGCGGCGCGACCGCCGAGATTGCCGGCGCGCGTCGCATCCGCTTCTGTCCGCAATGCGGCATGCGCACGCCGCTGGCGGGAAACTTCTGCGGCGAATGCGGCACCCCGCTGCGCGGCGAGCGGGTCGCCAGCCGGGCCTCGTGATGGCGCGGCCGGCGGTCGAGACGCGGGCACTTACCAAAACTTTCGGCGTCACGCCGGTGCTGCGCGAGGTCGCGCTGCGCATCGACGAAGGCAACTGCGCGATGCTCATCGGCGGCAACGGCTCGGGCAAATCCACCCTGCTGCGGATCATCGCGGGCCTGTCGCAGCCGACCTACGGCGATGCGATCGTATTCGGCGAAAACTCTCGCGGCCTCGGCCTCGCGCGACGGCGCATCGGGATGCTGACGCATCAGAGCTGGCTGTATCCGAATCTGACCGCGCGCGAGAACCTCGAATTTTACGCCGAGCTGTATGGCCTGCCGCATCGCGAGGACCTCGCGATGAATTGGATCGATGCGGTCGGACTTACGGCGTCGTCAAATGATCGCGTGCGGGAATTCTCGCGTGGCATGGAACAGCGGCTATCGATCGCCCGCACCATGATGACCGAGCCCGACCTGCTCCTCCTCGATGAGCCATTCGCCGCGCTCGATCCGGGCGCCGTCGCAATTGTCGGGAATCTCATACGGGCGGCAATCGCGCGCGGATGTGCGGCACTCCTCACCGCGCATGCGCCATTCGACCTCGACATCGAGGTTGCGCGCTATCAGATCGCCAATGGCCGCGTGATGCCGCTGCGCGATGAGCCTCGCGCGGCGCCACGCTCGCGGATGGGTGCGTAGTCGCGATGGCCGCCTTCGCAGCAGTATTGCGCAAGGACCTGCGGGTCGAGATTCGCAGCGGCCAGAGCACCATCGCGCTGTTCGCGCTCTCGCTGCTGATAATGGTGGTGCTGGTGTTCGCGCTCAGTCCCCAGCCCGCGGATCGCGCGCGCGATGGCGCCGCGGCGTTGTGGGTCGCGCTGGTGTTCGCCGGTATGCTTGGCGCGACGCGCTCGATGATCGCCGAAAACGAAAACGGATGCATCCGCGCACTGACGCTGAGCCCGATCGATCCCGCGGCGCTGTACGGCGCGAAGCTCACGGCGGCGTTTGCCTTCATGGCGATCGTCGAGGTCGCGGCCGTCGTGCTTATCACGTTGTTCTTCAACCTCGACTTTGGCGCCGATTTGGTCCGTCTCGCGCCCTCTCTGATGTTGGGCACGCTCGGCTTCGCGGCGCTCGCGACGCTGCTGGCCGCGATTTCCAGCCGCACGCGTGCGGGCGACCTATTGTTGCCGATTCTGGCAATTCCGCTGTTCATCCCTGCGATCATCGCAGGCGTGAAGTCGAGCGAGGCCGCGCTGTCCGGCTTCCCGCTCGCTGCCGCCTCGCAATGGCTCGGAATTCTGGTCGCCTTCGACGTGCTCTTCGTCACGGTGGGCGCGTTGCTCTTTGAGCATGTGATCCGTGAAGATTAATCACTTCCCCCTGGTCAAAAGATGAAAAACAAAGCCACTGCCATGCTCGGATGGAGCACGCTCATCATGATGCTGGTCGCGCTTTTTATGGTCTTCGAATGGGTGCCGACCGAAGAGGACCAGGGCATCGTGCAGCGCATCTTCTATTTTCATGTGCCGTGCGCATGGGTCGCGTTCGCGGCGTTCGGCGTCGTCGCGATCTCGGGCGTCTTCTACCTATGGCTGAAGGAACAGCTCTTCGACGACCTCGGCTATGCCGCCGCCGAAATCGGAATGGTCTTCTGCACCCTCGTCCTCATCACCGGATCGCTATGGGCGAAGCCGATTTGGGGCGTGTGGTGGACGTGGGACTCGCGCCTGACGACAACCTTCATCCTGTGGCTGCTCTATGGCGGATACCTGATGTTGCGCTCGATAGCCGACGACACGCCAGAGGTCGCACGCTTTAGCGCGGTGATTGGCATCGTAGCTGCGCTCGATGTCCCCGTAGTTGTGCTTTCTGTTCGCCTTTGGCGCACGATACATCCGGCCGTGCTGATCACGCGCGCGGGTGAGCACGGCCTCGAAGATCCGCGCATGGTGGTGACGCTGCTGGTCTCGCTCGCGGCATTCACCGCGCTGTTCGGATGGATGCTGATGCTGCGGCTGAGCCAGTTACGCACTCGCAGCCGGCTGATGATCATCCGGCGCGACGTCGCGCTCATCGAGGCCGCGGCAGGGGATTATTGATGGAGCATTTCGATTATCTGTTCGCCGCCTACTCGATCATCTTCCTGGTGATCTTCGGATACGTCATTTTCATGTGGAGGCAGCAGGCGAGGCTGGAAGTCGAGATTCACGCGATGGAAGAGCGCCTGAAGAATCTCAAGACCACGCAATCTTCGGCAGATGCGAAAAGCGCTGCGCAAAAGTGAATCGGCGACGGTTGCGCTGCGGCGCATTCATGCCCATCTTCTTAGGGCGGACCGTCTTAAAGCGGACTACCGTAAAGCGGACCGGCGCGCATGGAATTTAAAGATTACTACAAGGTCCTCGGCGTCGAGCGCGGCGCCTCGGAGGCTGATATCAAGTCGGCTTACCGCAAGCTCGCGCGCAAGTATCATCCTGACGTAAATCCCAACAACAAGAAGGCCGAGGCGCAGTTCAAGGACGTCAACGAGGCGTATCAGGTCCTCAGCGATCCGGAGAAGCGTCGCAAGTACGATCAGCTCGGCGCGGATTGGGAGCACGGTCTCGATCAAGAAGAAATCCTGCGCCGCTATGCCGCGAGCCAGGGGCGTGAGAGTACCCATGGCGCGGGCTTCGAAGCCGGCGACATGAGCGATTTCTTCTCGCAATTCTTCGGCTTCGGGGAATCGCCATTCACCGCGCGCCGTACCGGCCCGGGCAACTTCCAATCCTTCAGCTTCGGCGCGAAGCCGCGCCCGCAGAAGGCGCCCGATCTCACCGCCGATGTGCGTATCGCGCTCGAAGAAGCAATGAAGGGGACCAAGCGCCGCCTCGAACTCACCGCCGAAGACGAATGCCCGGTGTGCGCCGGCTCCGGCATGGTCGCCGCGGAACAGAAACAGGGCAAAGTGCGCCTCATCCGCTCCGCGCAACCGTGCTCAAATTGCGGCGGTAGCGGCGTGATCCCGAGCCGTCGCACGCTGGAGGTCTCGATTCCGCCCGGGGTGACCGAGGGCACGCGCATTCGCCTCAAAGGGCAGGGCGGCAAGGGCCTGAGCGCGGATTTGAATGGGGATTTGTTTCTGACAGTGCACCTCGAGCCGCATCCGGTGTTCGCGGTTTCCAGCCGCGATCTTCGCGTCATGCTGCCGGTGTGGGATTACGAAGCCGCACTCGGCGCCGAGGTGACAGTGCCGCTGGTGGGCGGCGGAAAGATATCGCTCAGCATTCCGCCTGATAGCCAAACCGGAAAGACGCTGCGGCTCAAGGGCCGCGGAATTCCGGGACGCGGCGCGGAAGCGGCCGGCGACCTTATGTATGAACTCAAGGTTCTCGCGCCCACCGGCCTCACCGGCGACGAGCGCGCGCTGATGACGCAGCTTGCCGAGAAGCGCAAAGCCCGGCAGGTCCCCGATCCTCGCGCCGACTTGATGCGGAGTTAATTCGCCTCCGATGGCTTCACGATCGCGGACACCTAAGCGGCGCTCCAACGCGGGCACGCGTCGCGCCAACAAAGCGGCTTATCTGACCCGCGATGCACTGCGCGCGCTGGCCGGCATTACCGACGATCAACTGCGCGTGTGGGAATTCGAGGAGCTGATCACACATTCGGCGATGATGGAGGTCGAAGGCCATCGCGAGCCGGTCTACACGCAATCGACGTTGCGAAGGATCCGCACTATCCGCTCACTCGGCGAAGACTTAGGCGTGA
>DATGKG010000162.1:0-6016 GCA_035294805.1 Binataceae bacterium (SeqCode)
TCATCTATCACTCATCGCGCGCAACTTGCTCGATTGGTATCAGCGCGACGGCAACACTCGCGCCGCAACGGGTGGGACAGAGTTACTTTAATTCGATTGTCTTTCTTCTGGTCCCCCTTCCCGTTTAGGGGAAGGGGTTAGGGGTTAGGTCTCATGGGTGGAATCGAACCCTTCCGCATCGAAGTCTCCGACGACGTCCTCAACGATTTGCACGAACGCCTCGCGCGCACGCGCCTGCCCGACGAGGTGCCCGACACCGCGTGGGAATACGGCACCAATCTGGCCTACATGCGCGAGCTGCTCGACTACTGGCGCACCAAATATGACTGGCGCACGCATGAGACGGAGTTGAACCGCTTCAAGCATTTCACGACCGATGTCGATGGCCTCACGGTTCACTTCATTCGCGAAGAAGGACGCGGCCCGAGTCCCAAGCCGTTGCTCCTGGTGCACGGATGGCCGGGCTCCATCTACGAGTTCATGGAAATCATTCCGATGCTCACCGATCCAGTCGCGCATGGCGGCGACGCGCGCGATTCCTTCACCGTGATTGCGCCTTCGCTTCCAGGCTACGGATTTTCAGGACATCCGACCGCACGGGCGATGAACATTCCGGCGATTGCTGACATCTTTCATAAGCTGATGACGCAGGTGCTCGGTTATCCGCGTTATGCCGCGCAAGGCGGCGATTGGGGATCGGCGATCGTGTCGCGTATCGGCGAGGCGTTCCAACCGCATCTGTTCGGCATTCATCTGAACATGGTCGCGCTCGGTCCGGCCGAGGGGCGCAGCGCTCCCGACCTGACAGCGGAAGAAAAAGTTTTTCTCGGCGACATCGAAAAATTCCGCCAGGCGGAAACCGGCTATCAGTGGATTCAGGGAACCAAGCCGCAGACGCTCGCCTACGGCCTCAACGACTCACCAGCCGGACTCTGCGCGTGGATCGTCGAGAAATTTCGCACCTGGAGCGATTGTCATGGCGTGGTCGAGAACAGCTTCACCAAGGATCAGCTACTCACCAATGTGATGATCTACTGGATCACGCAGACGATAAATTCCTCGACGCGGCTGTATTACGAATCGCGCCATCATCCGTGGCGGCTCAAGCCCGGCACGCGCATCGAGACGCCCACCGCGATGGCGATGTTTCCGGGCGAGTTGGTGCGCCCGCCGCGTCATTGGGCGGAGCGCATCTACAACGTCAAGCGATGGACCGTGATGCCGAAGGGAGGCCATTTCGCCGCGATGGAAGAACCGGAACTGCTCGCCAATGACATCCGCGCGTACTTCCGCGAGATGAACTGAGCGCGCTACACCGCCTGATGCGCGGGCATCGAGCCGATGGGGCCGGCGGCGTTCGCTTGCGAGATGAAGCAGTGACGGACCCCAAGGTTGAACCATTGGAGGCCCGGCAGTCGCGCAATCATCGCGTCCATCTCCGTCAGGCGCGCGAGTCCCTCGTCGCCGGGGAACAGAAACGCGCAGATGCGATGCGCGTCGGCGTCGCCACGCACCGGACTTCCGACCGGCGTCCAGAAGTGTCGCACGATGAACGACACGATGCGCCGCGCCGCAGGGTCCTGCAGCATTCGGCGCGCCTGATTGAAGTAAAATGAGAAATGACGCCGCTCATCCTTGATGATGCGCGTCAGCACGGTGGTCAGCATCGGATGGCGCGTGCGATCGATCAGCGCATGGTAGCCGGTCAGCGTCGAGAGCTCGTTGATCGCGCCCCACGTCATGTGGACCGCAGGAAAGTGTCGCGTCAAATGCGACGCCATACCGGCGATTTTTTCGAGGAGTTGCCGCGAGGCTTTGCGCCGCCGTAGTTCCGTGAATCGCGCATCTTCGATGATGAGTTCCTGGGTCTCGAGAAACCGCTTCAGCACCTGCGAATGAAAGAATTCCTCATATACCCAGCATGAGAGGAAGGCCGTGATCGATGGATCCTCGGCGACCGAGGTCGAAAGCAGCTCCTTCATATAGATGACGGTGTGCGATTCGATGTCCATCATGTAGCCGAGGCAGAAGAGCGCTTCGTCGTCGAGGCGCGGACCGGGATCGGACCAATCGAACGACTCGGGCCGGGTGGCGCCCGAGATGCGCAGATACTTTTCGAGATCGAAACTATCGATGCATTCGTTCATGAAACTATCTCAAAATCGATTTCGGTCTTGACTCCATTGCGGCCCAATTCAATTCGAGCTCGATGTCTCACTCACTATTCGCGGTCCGGCGACCCTTTCAGATACATGACTCCCGTCGGCTTGGGTACTCCGCCCGCCGGTTCGAGCGTGATGGCGCTTGCCATCACGTGTTCGCCCGCGGGTGGCGCATCCACCTTCTCGATAAATTCCTGGTTCGTGCCGGGGGTAAAGGTTCCGGCCGGCTCGGGCCCCTTCTGTTTGGTTATCCACCATAGCTCGTATGTCTTTCCGGGCGGCGGCGGTTCGAGTCCGGTCACGCGCAGGACCGCATAGCCTGAGGACTTGCTGGTCGCGACCAGCGCGTGCGCTTGTGGAGCGGGTCCCAGCGGCGCCAGCCGCGTGACCTGCAAATCAGGCGCGTCGAGGACTTGCTCGAGGCGGACGCGATCGGAGAGGACCTTCGATAGCGCGTCGATCTTCTGCTCCGACTGTTTCGCCTCCTGCTCCAGCGCGTTGAACCGATTTTGCAGGTAGGCGAGTTTGTTGCCGCGCTCGTCATAGGCGTAGCGCAGATCGATCATGCGCGAGGTGATCGCGGCGCCATAAATCGCGAGGATGATGGCGGCGGCTATCGCGATTCGCGAACCGATTTTGCCTCCACTGCGACGCGCGGGTTCCACCACGCGAGCCGGTTCGCGATCGCTGGGGGGCGTCGGCGCCGCCGTGACAACGACAGGGGCTGGAGCCGCAAGGCGCGCTTCGAGTTTGCGGGTCACGCGCTCTGCGGTTGCCGGCCCATCGACGGCGAGAGCAAGCAACGAAAGGGTATGCTCGAACTCGCGCAACTCGGCGTCGCATTCGGGGCATCCGGCGAGATGCTCGCGCAATGCCTCGATCTCCGCGGGCTCGAGCCGTTCGAGGGCGGCCAGCGGCAGCAGCGCTTTGAGTTCGTCGTGGGTCATGACGTTATCGCAGCCGCCTCAGCGAGTCGCGCAGTTTGATGAGCGCGGTTCGCATCCGGGTTTTTACCGTGCCGAGGGGAACGCCGACCTTATCGGCGATTTCTGCCTGCGAGAGGTCGGAGAAGTACGCCAGCTCAAGCAGTTCGCGCTCCTTGGCTTCCAGTTCGCCGACCGCGGTCTTGACGATTTTAGCGCGCTCGGCGGCTTCCAGATCGGCGAGCGCATCGGCCACCGGCGCGGGTTGCGGTTGCGGATTTTCCGGTGGACGACGAGAACGCGCGGCGCGGAATCGATCGATGGCGCGGCTGCGTCCGAGCATCACCAGCCATGCGCTGACGGAACTGCGCGATGGATCGAATGAGCGGGCCTCGCGCCACGCCTGCCACAGCGCGTCGGCAGCGATTTCCTCGGCGTCCGATTCATCCTGCACGAAGCGATATGCCAGCGCGCCTAACATACGGGCGTAGCGTGCGCTAAGCGCGCGCAACGCGTCGGCGTCCCCTCGCGCCATCGCGGCGACCAGATCGCGGTCGGAGGTCTTTTGCCCGATAGTTTTGGCCACGTCACGCCCTAGGTACGAAGGGCAGTCGTAGTCGGATTTCTCGTGGGAGACAATACGTTCATGGGGCGTGTTCTCCAAGCTGCTCGCATGGTGTTGAGGCCCGCCGCGAGTGGCTCAAACGACAAGCAACACGAACAATTAAGAAAGTTGAGTACGTTCGCGGGAACGCCTTTTTTCGTCAGAACGCCGGAAGTCCCCAGAGATGAAACGATCTCACCTACCGATCCACGCCCGCCCAAGTACTTCGCGTCGGACGAGCTTGCGCAGACCTTCAAATGCCTTGAGACCGACGCTCATTGGAAATATGGCCGCGTGGCTTGGCCGACGCTCGCCGGGCGCACGGGTGTTAATGTGCTTTCCTGGTCTCCGCGGGGACGAAAACCCAACGGCCCGGAATGGCGCGCATACCATGCTGCTCAATCGCTTCGGTGTTTTTTGTTCGCGGAGCTTGGAACATGGCCCGTCTACTGGGAAGCTACCGAACTTCCTGAATATCCTGCGCTGCGGAGAGATGGGGTGCTGGTCGAGATCGGCGGCGACCCGCCGGAAAATGAGCGCCTACCAATGAGCCACGATTCCCGATTCGAGCAATGCGCAGATGAACTCCGGAGTCGCGCGAAGCGATAGAGCACGGACAAGCATCGGCTCTTCTGTTGCGCTAGAGCGGGGCGGCGGTGGTTTCCGATTCGATTTTCTCCAGCTCCGCATATAGCCGTTCAATCTCGCGTTCGAGCTGTTGATAGCGGCCTATCAACTCGTCGGCATCCTTGCGCTGGAGGTAAAAATTCGGGTCGTTCATCTCGACCGCGAGGCGGGCGCGCTCCGCTTCCTTGCTCTCGATACTTGCCTCGAGCTGCTGGCGGCGCTTCAGCATCTGATCGTGACGGCGCTTCGCCTCACGATCATCGCGCTTCGCCTCGCGATCGTCGCGCTTCGTTTGATCGGCGTGCTTTCCCGGCTTCGCGTTCCCATTCAGGTCCGTCTGCGCGATGCCGTTGGTCGACGCGAGCACGGGCGCCCTCGCGGAAGGCGTGGGCGTGGCGAGTTTGGTTGCCGCATTAGCCAGCTCCATCTCGGCCTTCTTGCGCAGATAGTCGTCATAATTTCCGAGATAGCGAATCGCGTGGCCGCGGCCGACCTCGACCACCTCATTAACCAGCTCATTGAGGATGAAGCGGTCGTGGCTGACGAGCAGAATCGTTCCCGGAAATCCTTTCAGCGCGTCGAGCAGCGTGTCCTTCGCGACGATATCGAGGTTGTTGGTCGGCTCGTCGAGCAGCAGCGTGTTGTTGCGATGCGCGAGGACCTTCGACAGCGCCAGCCGCGCGCGCTCGCCACCCGATAGCACCGCGACCTTCTTTTCGACGTCGTCGCCGGAGAACAGCATCGCGCCGAGCAGGCTACGCATCTCGCGATCGCTCATCGCATCGGTCGCGGCGCTCAGTTCCTGATATACCGTCTTCGTATAGTCGAGCGTGTCGGCGAGGTTCTGCGCGAAGTATCCGATCGCGACGTTGCCTCCCACATAGCGGTCGCCTGCGGTCATCGCCTCGATGCCGGCGAGCATCTTCATCATGGTGGATTTGCCGGCGCCGTTGGGCCCGACCAAGGCGATCCTCGCGCCGCGCTCGATTACCAGATCGACGCCGTCATAGACGGTGAGGTCGCCATACTTCTTGGCTGCACCTTTGAGCTCGAACACGCGCCTGGCGCTGCGTTCACACTTCGGAAAATGAATCGCAGGAGACTTCTCGCTTCCCGCGGGCGGTTCGAGGCGCACGACTTTCTCGAGCTGCTTGATGCGCGACTGGACCAGCTTGGCCTTGCTCGCCTGATAGCGGAAGCGGCTGATGAAGGCCTCCATGTGTTCGATCTCTTCGCGCTGATTTTGGTAGGCCGCCATCTCGAGCTGATAGCGTTCCTCGCGCTGCACCAGATAGCGCGAGTATCCGCCGACATACTCCGTAAGCCTGCCACGCGAAACCTCGACGGTCTTTTTCGTGATGCGATCGAGAAAGTAGCGATCGTGCGAAACCACGATGATGCCGCCGGCATACGATGCGAGGTAATCCTCCAGCCAGTTGCGCGCCTCGATATCGAGATGGTTGGTCGGCTCGTCCAGCATCATGAACTCGGGCTGGTCGAGCAGTAGCTTGGCGAGCGCGATTCGCATCCGAATACCGCCGGAGAATTCCGCGACATCGCGATGCAGGTCGCTTTCGACAAACCCGAGCCCGAACAGCACCGACTCGGCGCGGCTCTCGGCAGTATAGAAATCGCGATGCTCAAGTTCGCTCAGCACGTCGCCATACTCGTTCATCGCGGCGTCGTGCGCGGGCCCCTCC
>DATGKG010000163.1:0-5300 GCA_035294805.1 Binataceae bacterium (SeqCode)
CCGAACCGCGCATCGCGACTGTGATCGTCGAGCCGGTAAAGCCAATCGGGCACGGCTCGATTATGGTCATCAGCGCGGGAACTTCGGACATCCCGGTCGCCGAGGAGGCCGCGGTATGCGCTGAGCTGTTCGGCAATCGCGTCACGCGTCTTTACGATGTCGGCGTCGCGGGGCTGCATCGACTCACCGCGAATCTCGAATCGATCAAGGCCGCGAGCGTGCTCGTCGTGGTGGCGGGAATGGAAGGCGCGCTGCCTTCCGTCGTCGCGGGCCTGCTCGACAAACCTGTCGTCGCGGTTCCCACCAGCATCGGCTATGGAACCGCATTCGGCGGCATCGCTGCGCTGCTCGGAATGCTGAACACTTGTTCCAGCGGCGTGACGGTGGTGAACATCGACAATGGATTCGGCGCGGCATTGGCCGCGACCCTCATCAATCGCGTTGGGTTGAAGCATTCGAGTTGATGGCTAAGCGCGATCTCACCACCGGCCGCGCGCGGCGTGCGATGAAGATGGGCGAACTCGCATCGCAGGTCGGTTACAGCTACCTGTGGACCTCGCTCCGGCGCCCGTTTCTCAACGCGGGCGCGCGCGAGCGCGAGCTGCTCGAAACTCACATCAAGAACGCGCGGCGAATCGTCGAAGGCTCGGCGCAACTGCGCGGCGCGTTCCTGAAGCTGATCCAGATGCTCTCGATGCGCCACGATCTACTGCCGAGCGAGGCGCTCGACGTGCTGAAGGCGACCCAATCGGGCGTTCCTCCGATGAGCTATCCGATGATCGCGGAGCAGATTCGCAAGGAGCTGGGCCGCAAGCCGGAGCAGCTGTTTCGCAATTTCGATCAGACTGCGTTCGCCGCCGCATCGCTCGGGCAAGTGCATCGCGCGAAGCTGAAGGATGGCCGCGACGTCGCGGTCAAGGTGCAATATCCAGGCGTCGAGGGCACCGTCGATCAGGACCTCAAGAATCTGAAGATTCTGCTCACCACGCTCGGCTCGATCGCGCGCGATGTGATGCGTCAAAAGGTCGATGATCGCACCATCTACAGCGAGCTCGAAGTGCGCCTCAAGGAGGAACTCGACTACTACCTAGAGGCACGCAACATGACCGAGTATGGGAAATTTTTCGCCGACGATCCCGACATCATCGTTCCTGAAGTGGTGAAGGATTTGAGCTCGCGCCGCGTGCTGACGATGACCTTCATCGACGGCTATCCACTCATCGACGTGCTCGGCTCGGTGGTGGAGGAGGATTTGCGGCGCTGGGTCGCGCGCAAGTGTTCCGAGTTCGCGTGGCGCCAAGTCCTCGAATTCGGCGTCCTGCACACGGATTTTCATCCCGGCAATTACCTGGTGACGTTTCACCCGAAGCTGGGCGTGCTCGATTTCGGATCGGTGCGGCGCTTTTCCGAGCCGGTGCGCAAGGGCTATCTGCAAGTTGCGAAGGCTATCATCGATGAAGATGACAAATCGCTCGCAGCCGGCATGGTCAAGCTCGGCTACATCGATCGCGCGCAGGACCCGGCGCCGATGCTGCAAGTGATGCGCATCCTGTTCGAGCCGATGTACACCGACGGCGAATTCGATCCTGCGTCATACGACACCGTGAAAAAGGCGCAGCAGGTCGGCGAGCTGGCGCTGGAAAACAAATTGTACAAGTCGCCGGATCATAGTGTTTTTCTAATGCGCGCGCTGGTCGGACTGGAAGGAATCATCACGCGGCTCGGCGTGAAAGAAAATTACCGGAGCATCTTCGAGCGATGCGTGGAACGAGCGCTGCAAAAATAGTTGCGAAGAGTCCGGCGGCGCTCGGTCTCGATGCGCTCGAGAGCCATCGCGATCATCATTTCAGGAGAACCGCGCGACGGCGCGTCGCGGGCGAGAAGAGCGCGCTCGCGTTCATCAACGAGGTCGGCTTCTGCACCGGTTTCAGCGCAGGACTCGGGCTGCCGTGTCTGCGCGAGGCGATCGCGGGCGAGCGCGAGCCCAAGATCCCCGAGCATCTCCAGCATGACTACGCGATCGGCATGACGTGGAACATCAAGGACACGTTGCCTGCGAAGCGGCTGGTGTATTATGGCAAAGCGCTCGCGGGACGCCCGAGTTTTATCGCACGCGATATGATGGGCGCGTTCCTTCGCCTGCGCATCGAAGCGGGCGGCTATGCGCGGCTCTATCAGCGCGGGCTGTTGGGGCACTGCGCGAAGCTGGTGATGGACGCGCTGACGAAGCGCGGCGCGTCGGAAACGATGGCACTGAAACTCGCGAGCGGTTATTCGCAGCCGAAGCATCGCGCCGAATTCGATCGCGCGATGAAGGACCTGCAAGGGAAGTTCCTCGCGCTCAAGGTCGAGGAGCGCTACGAGCCGTTCACCTACGTGTGGGACACGCTGGAGCATCGATGGCCCGAGGCGCTCAAGGAGAGCCGTACGATGTCGAAGAATGAGGCCGCGTACCGCATCATGCGCCGTTACTTCGAGGTCGCGGGTTTCGGCCACGAGCGCGCGCTCGCGCGGATTCTCCACATCGATCCGGCGCTGGTTGATGCGGCGGCGCGCAGGCTGGAGCGCGAGGATATCATCGCGCGTGCGATGCGTATCGAGCGGTTGGGGGGTGCCTATTCGGTTCTGCGCGAACTCATCTGAATGGTTGCGTAGCAATCGCGGCATTTTTTGCGAGCGCCCTTGTTTCAACTTTCGCCAGCCTGCAAATTGAGAGAACGCGTCATGGGGAGACGGCGAGCGGAGAATGGGTGCTTCACAAACCAGCGAACAAAATCGCTTTCTGTTCGTTAGACTGATCGAACATCACATTCGTTTCACGCTGGCAAAGCGGCGGATCGATCTGTCGAGGCATGATTGGTATCGCGCGACCGCATTGGTGGTGCGCGACATGCTGGTCGAGCGGATGCTGGGGACGCGCGCGGCCTACGATCGCAAGGACGCCAAGAAACTCTACTATCTGTCGCTGGAGTTTCTGATCGGCCGCTCGCTGGAGAACAACCTCTTCAATCTCGGTCTGCTCGATTTCTGCCGCGAATATCTGGCCGAGAATGGAGTGGATCTCTATCCGTTGTTCGATGAGGAGCCGGACGCGGCGCTCGGCAACGGCGGCCTCGGGCGGCTCGCGGCGTGCTTTCTCGATTCGCTCGCCACCATGGACATGCCCGGCTACGCATACGGCATCAATTACGAGTTCGGGATTTTTCGGCAGCAGATTCGCGACGGCTATCAGGTCGAGCAGCCCGACAGCTGGCAGCGTGAAACATCGCCATGGCTGGTCGCGCGGCCCGAGGAGTCGTGTCAAATACCGGTCTACGGACGCATCGAATATCGTGCCGACCGTCGCGGCGAATACCGTCAGACCTGGGTCGATCGACGCGTGCTGACCGGCATTCCGTCGGACCTGCCGATCGCGGGATTCGGCGGGAAAACGGTGAATTTCGTGCGGCTGTATTCAGCCGCGGCGTCGAACGAATTCGACATGCAAATTTTCAACGCCGGTGACTACATGAAGGCGGTCGAGCAAAAGATGGTGTCGGAAACCATCTCGAAGGTGCTCTATCCTTCCGACGCGGTCGCGGCAGGACGCGAGCTGCGGTTGTTGCAGGAATATTTTTTCGTCGCGTGCGCGATTCGCGACATCGTCTTTAACTATCTGCGCCGCGGCGAGGAGTTCGACGACTTCCCGGACAAGGTCGCGATTCAACTCAACGATACGCATCCGGCGCTGACCATCGCAGAGCTGATGCGGCTGTTCGTCGACGAGCATGAGATTCCGTGGGAAAAAGCCTGGGACCTCACGCGCGCCACCGTCGCATACACCAATCACACGCTGATGCCGGAGGCGCTCGAGCGATGGCCGGCCGCGCTGCTGGAGCGCGTGGTCCCGCGCCACCTGCAAATCATTTATGAAATCAATCGACGCTTCATGGACAAGGCAGCGGCGGTGTGGAGCAACGACCCCGAATCCTTGCGGCGCGTTTCGATTATCGAGGAGGGGAGCGAGCGCCAGGTGCGGATGGCACATCTCGCGGTGGTTGGCAGCCATTCGATCAACGGCGTGTCGAAGCTTCATTCGGAACTGTTGAAGACGCGGCTGGTGCCCGAGTTTTATCATCTATGGCCGGAGCGCTTCAGCAATAAGACCAACGGCGTGACGCAGCGGCGCTGGCTGCTGCAGGCGAATCCGGGTCTTTCGAAATTACTCGACTGGGCGATCGGCGAGGGATGGGTGACCGACCTTGAGCGGCTGATCGGCGTGGAGCAATTCGCCGACGATGAAGGTTTTCAGGCCAAGCTGCGTATCACCAAGATTGAAAACAAGGAGCGGCTCGCGCGAATTGTCAACCGCCTCGCCAATGTCGACGTCGATCCGGCGTCGATTTTCGATGTTCAGGCCAAGCGCATCCACGAGTACAAGCGGCAACTGCTGATGGCGCTCGGAATCGTGCATCAGTACCTCGCGATCGTCGAAGATGGAGTCGAACCGCCGGTGCCGCGCGTCTACATCATGGCGGGCAAGGCCGCACCCGGCTACTGGGTCGCCAAGATGATCGTCAAACTGATCAACAGCCTTGGCGACGTGATCAACAACGACACGCGCACGCGGGGATTGATAAAGGTGGCGTTCCTGCCCGACTATCGGGTTTCGCTGGCGGAGAAAATCATTCCCGCGGCGGATGTTTCGGAACAGATTTCCACCGCCGGCACCGAAGCCTCGGGCACCGGCAACATGAAGTTCGCGATGAACGGTGCGCTGACGATCGGCACCCTGGACGGCGCCAACGTCGAAATCCGCGAAGCGGTCGGCGCAGAAAACATTTTCATCTTCGGACTCACCGCGGGCCAAATCGAGGAACACAACGCGAAGGGCACCTATCGGCCGCGCGAGGTCTACGATAGCGATCCGCGCCTACGCCGCGTACTCGATGCGCTTAGCTCCGATCGCTTCTGTCCCAACGAGCCGGACTTGTTCCGGTGGATTCGCGACGTGTTGCTGGAGTCGGACAAGTATTTTCTGCTCGCCGATTTCGGCGCCTACGTCGATACGCAAACACTTATCTCCACGCTGTACACCAACGAGCGCGAGTGGAATCGCAAATCGGTGCTGAACGTTGCGCGGATCGGCAGGTTTTCGAGCGATCGCACGGTGCGCGAATATGCGCGCGAGATCTGGGGCCTCGATCACTCGCGCCGCTAGCTTTCAGCGATTGTAGATTCCCAGCCAGCGGCGGCGATCCTCGACAATCGGGCGGCACCTCTTCAGCAGCGTGTAGGCTTCATCGAGCGTCATCGCGCGG
>DATGKG010000164.1:0-4065 GCA_035294805.1 Binataceae bacterium (SeqCode)
GATTCCGACCAGGATGATCGATCCCGCGAGCATCAGCCCGATTGTCGCCTTGAGCAGCAACAGCGTGCCGAGTGCTGCCCCCGCAAAAACCATCGCAAGAACCAGCCGCGGACTCATGCGATCCGCCGATGGGCCCATCGAAAGTTTCCCGAAGGTGGACATCAGATAGACCATGCTGAGGCTGCTGGCGGAAAGGCCGGCGGTATAGCCGGAACCGATCAGATAGACGACGAGATGGACCAGGATGCCGGCGATGGCGCAGGCGTAGAAAAATTCCGCGATGCCGATCAGCCAGAACGATCGGGT
The DNA here is from genome assembly GCA_035294805.1 of Binataceae bacterium (SeqCode). Classification (GTDB taxonomy): domain Bacteria; phylum Desulfobacterota; class Binatia; order Binatales; family Binataceae; genus DATGKG01. The sequence goes on from DATGKG010000164.1 coordinate 307, forward strand.
TCGAAAAGCCTCGCTCAGCTCCACCCCGGGCAACTCAATTGGTTGCACGCGCGTCTCCTGCGTCGAGGGCGTGCCATCTGCTGGGCGGCTGCGAACCACGAACAGCACCAAGGGCGCGACGATTGCGAGCATCGGCAGCGCCACCGCGACATAGCCGGCGCGCCATCCTCCAAACGCGATCGCCTTGTTGGCCACGACGATCATTACCGCGCCACCGAGCGAAGTTCCCGCGAAGGTGAGACCCATCGCAAGGCCGCGCCGGCGCTGATCGAACCATCCTGCGATTACCAACGACGCGGGAATCAAAGTCGCCGCAGTGACACCGATCGCGACAATCAGATTGGCGACCAGCAGCGCGTAATAGGAATTGGCGCGGCTGGCGGCGAGGAACCCGATTGCGGTCGTGAGCACGCCCGCGATCATCACCTTGCGCGCTTCGAAGCGGTCGACGAGCCATCCGATGAATGGTCCGCACGCGCCCGCCATCAACGCGCCGGCGGCCCCGAGGGTGGAGACTCGAGCGCGGGTCCATCCGAAGTATTTGAGCAATGGCGGCAGGAAGACCGGGCCGGTGTTGACACCTCCACCCCACATCAGGAACAGCGTGACGAAGACGGCCGCGACGACAAACCAGGCCTGACGCTCTCGCGAATTCATCCGCGTTGCGCTCGCACTATTCACATCTCTTGTACCGAAGCCCCGAGTTGATCGAATCTGTGGAAGCGGCGCGACAAAGTCAAACAGCTTCGATAGCTGCATCAGGAGCGCGAGTATGAAGCGCAGCACCGATCGAATTCTGGTCTCGCACGCCGGAAGTCTGCCGCGCCCGAATGATCTGCGCGAGATGACGGCGGCAAGGCACAGCGGCGGCCGCTACGACGCCGCGGCTCTGCAGCAGAAGCTGCGAAGTTCGGTCGGAGAGGTCGTGCGCAAACAGGCAGAGGCCGGAATCGACATCGCGAACGACGGCGAGTTGTCGAAGCCGAGTTTCACCGGCTACGCGCGCGAGCGGCTTAGCGGCATCACCGAGCGGCCGAGCGTCGATGACAAGCCGGCATTCAAGATCTGGGGACGCGACGAACCCGAATTTCCGGAATATTTCGCGAGCCTCAACTTTCACATCGCTGCAGCGGTGTGCGTCCGGCCGCTGAAGTACATCGGCCACGAGGCCATCGCTGCCGACATCGCAAATTTCAAGGCCGCGCTAAATGGCGTCCGTATGGAAGAGGCGTTTCTGCCCGCCGTCGCACCCGGCACCATCGAGCATTGGCTTGGCAACGAGTATTACCGCAACGACGAGGAGTACCTGTCCGCGATCGCCGATGCGATGCACGAGGAGTACAAGGCGATCGCCGACGCCGGCTTCGTTCTCCAGATCGACGATCCGGACCTCGCCGACGCGTGGCAATTGCATCCGGAGATGGATGTTGCGGCGTATCGGAAATTTGCGGCACTGCGCATCGACGCGCTCAACCATGCGCTGCGCGGGATCCCCGTCGATCGCGTGCGCTTCCACATGTGCTGGGGCAGTTATCACGGCCCGCACAAATACGACATCGCGCTCAGCGACATCATCGATCTGATTCTGCGCGTGAACGCGGAATGCTACTCGATCGAGGCCAGCAATCCTTGCCATGAGCACGAATGGCGCGTGTGGCAGGAGGTCAAGCTGCCGGCGGGCAAATCGCTGATGCCCGGGGTGGTAGGGCATGCGACCGACTTCATCGAGCATCCGCAGTTGGTGGCGGACCGGTTGCTTCGCTACGCGCCGATCGTCGGACGCGAGAATCTGATCGCCGGAACCGACTGTGGACTCGGCTCGCGCGTGGGACATCCTCAAATCGTGTGGGCGAAATTCGCCGCGCTGGCCGAGGGCGCGCGCATCGCATCGGCGCGATTGTGGCACCGATGATCGCAGCGGCCGAGCGTCCATGAGCGATTCGTCGCGCTGGAACCTGGTTCTGGTCACGCGTCCGCGCTATCGCCATTTGATCGCCGACTTTCAGCAAATTGCTGCGCATTGCCGCGCGATTGATCCCAACATTCGTCCGCTCATACACATCGACTCGCCATGGGGAGCGTTGCGCGTGCTCGGCGCGATGCTGACGCCGACCCTGGTGTTTTCGCCGCGCCGGCTGCTCTTCTATCACCTGCCGCGTGGGACGGTTCGTGCAGGCAAGTTGCTCGCAAAGAGCGCGGAGTATCGCCGGCTCGAAGCCGCGGGTATCGCGGTTCCACCGTGGCGGCTGCTGACGCGCTCGCATGCGCCGGATGTCAGCGCGTTCGGACGTTTCATCGTCACCAAGCCGGATTACGGCGGACGCGGCGCCGATGTGAAAATCCGGCGCGCCTCGCGAGTGCGATGGAGCCGGCCGAATACGCCGGTCCGCTTTGCGTCACGCACCGCCGTTATCGCGCAGCAGTTCGTCTTCACAGGACGCTGGCCGATATCATACCGCGTGGGGACCCTGTTCGGTCGCGTGATCTATTCGTGGCGAGTAGAGGCCTCGCATCATCGCAAGCCGCTCGAAAGTCTGAACGACTTCTCGGGAATTTCCATCGTCTCGTCACATCCCGGATGCTCTTTTTTCCTCAATGACGATCCGCAGATCATCGAGCTCGCCGAGCGGGCGCATCGCGCGTTTCCAGACATTCCGCTGCTCGGTCTCGACATCCTGCGCGAGGAGCCGAGCGGCCGCCTGTTCGTTCTCGAGGTTAATGGCACCGGAGACGTGTGGCACTTCTCGTCGGGAATCGGAAAATCGATTCAGCAGTGGGCCGGATTCGATCTGCAATCGCAATTCGGAGGCTTACGCCGGGCCGCGGAGATTCTGGTAGACGCGACTCGCGAACAAGCGCGATGACGGTCGCGCGGATTCTGTTTGCGCTCGTCCTCCGGCTGGTCGTCAACACGGATGCAAGCGCGCCGTGGCGAAATACCGCGCGCCATTCGAAATTGTGGTGACGGGAAGTCACAGCGGATCAGGCGAGCAATAAGCATTGCCTTGAGCAGGACGTTGCGCACCTCGCGAGCGTTACCATGCCACGGATAGGGACACTGTTCGAGGCTTTGCCACACTGAATCATCGACCGCTCCGAGGTAGTGCAGGTCTTGGCGCAGACACTTTTCCGTAATGGGACGCAGATCGAGGCGGCGAGCGCGCAGTGGTGCGATTTCGATCGAAAGGCAGTTCAACCGGTAGAGAAGGTCGGAACGGATGCGCCTGCTGTTGACCAAATCCTTCAATGGAATGTTACAGGCAGCCAGTACCCTGACATCGGATTTCACCGGATTGGTTCCACCCACGCGAACAAAGCGCGAGGTCTCAAGGAAGCGCAACATGACGCTCTGCGGAATAGTAGGCATGTCTTGTAGTTCATCAAGAAAGAGCGTGCCGCCGCGTGCTGCATCCAGGAAGCCGGCCCGTGCACGGCGATCGGCGCCGGTGAAGGACCCCGGCTCATAGCCGCATAACTCAGCGATCGCGATATCGCCGCATAAGGTGCCGCAGTTCACCGCGACGAAAGGTCCATCGCGCCATGCGCTTGCGTTGTGAATCGCGTACGCGAGCAGCTCCTTGCCGGTTCCGGATTCGCCCACCAAGACCGTCGGATAGTCGCCCTCGGCGGCGCGCCGTGCCAAGCTACCGCCTCGCGCAGCAAATCGCTGCTGCCCACGATGTCGTCAAAAGTGTAGCGCGCGATCCAGGATCCGTTGCTAATCGATCCAGTATTAATAGATCCGTTATTCGTCCGCTA
>DATGKG010000165.1:0-4311 GCA_035294805.1 Binataceae bacterium (SeqCode)
CGACCCCCTCCTCGAAAAATTCTGAAAGCAGCTTCACCTACAAAATGATGTGCTCGGTCGTGACGATGAACTTCGCATTCTCCGCGAGGAAGTTCGGCTCATCGGCGAGCACCGCCCTAAACTCCGATGTTTCCGCGTTGGACCGCATCGCATCTTCGCTGTCAAACCATACTTCCGCGACGCCATCCCACAGCGGTGTCCGGCCGTTGGTGTATGACGACGCGAGCGGATGGCATTGCACATAGCGTCGGGCACCCGGTACCGCGCGTCCCAGTTTGCCATGGACGGTACTCCAGTGATTCTGGAAAGCCTCGAACGTGAGATCGGCCCGCTTCTTCGCAAACGCGACCATCTTCGGCGCGCTGGCCTCGACCGGATTTTCCTTCTGCACGCGCTCCTTCGTCAGGATGAAGGCGAACTTCGACATATCGAGGAACTTCTCGTTGTCGGCGAGCGTCTCGCGGCTGCTCGAAGTTCCTGCGGTCTTGCGCATGTCCTCGAGATTCTCGTACCAAAGCTCTGCGATGCCGTCGTATATCGGTTCGTGATCGCGATATCCGGAGTCCATCGTGTGCGATTGCACATACTTCACGAGTTCCGGAACTTTGAGGACCAGCGCCGCGTGCTCGGTGAGCCAGTATTTGCGGAAATCCTCGAGCGTCGTGCCGGGTTTCCGTTTAATGAAGTAGATTGCCTTGATCATTCAATATCCCTCGACTCCGCTTCGCTCCGCCTCGGGAGCGCCTGCGGCGCGGCGCTTCGCGCGCACTTCGTGTCTCATCCTCGAATGCCTGCCAAAAACCTGGTGGCACTCTTCTCCGCCCTCGCCCGCTGATTACTCTGCTACCGCATCAAAACGCAACTGAAAGAGAAAGCCCGCCGTGAGATACAGCGGGCTTTCGTCATCATGATGGATTGGATTCGGACTATGCGGCGCCGTGACGGAGCAGGCGACCCGACATGTTGCCGGTCTCGCTGCCATGCTCCATCGTCATCTGGCCGTTGACGAAGATGTAACTATAGCCCTCGGCCTTCTGCACGCGACGCCATTCGCCGCCCGGGAAGTCATGCGCGAGTTCGATCGGTCCCATCGCGAGCTTGTCGAAGTCGTACACCACGATGTCGGCGGGCGCGCCCTCGCGCAGCGTGCCGCGATCGCGGAAGCCCGCGCATAGCGACGGCAGCGTCGAGAGCCGCCAATGCGCTTCCTCCAGCGGCAACATCTGATGCTCGCGGACCAGCTTGGTCAGGAACTCGGTCGGATAGCGTCCGCCGGTGAAAAACTTGGTGTGCGCGCCGCCATCGGAGACGCCCGGGATCAGCCAAGTATAGTCGAGCATCTCTTTCATGTAGTCCATGTTCTGATTGGGGCCCGGCGCGTAGAACTCGGTCGCGAGGTCGTCGGCGACGGCAAGATCGAGCATCACATCGACAGGATGCTTGCCAGTTTTCTCCGAGGCCTCGCGCAGCGTGAGGCCTTCGAGGTTCTTCATGTCTTCGCGTGCCACGCCGGTGATGAAAATCTTGTCGAATTCTTCGGTAATGATGCGCGGGATATGCGCGCGCAGTCCTTCGCGCCGCGCGGGATCGCCGAGCTTGGCCTTGCGCTCCTCGGTCGTGCCGGTGGTCGCGTCACACCAGGCTTGAACCTCATCGAAAAGATTCCAGTCCTTGAAGGTGAACGTCATGTTGGTGTCGCTGGTGACCCCTTGGCCATACACGCGAAGACCGCGCTCACGGCACGAATCCAGCCATGCGATAGTCCCGCGATGGATGAACGGCATCGAATCGCGCGGCTGCACGACGTTGAACAGAATCGGACGTCCACTGATATCGGCCAGCTTCTCGAAGTGCTGGGGATCCTTGCTCGGATCGGCGGACACCAGCGTCATCTGCATGAAGCCCTCGTTGCGCCGTCCGAGCACGCGCGCGAGCGCGTAGCAGGTGTCATCGGTCATCAGGTCGGAGACCATCGGAGTGCCGTCGTAGTCGCGCTGGACGCAGGCGGGACCGTTGGGGTCGAGGCGCTGCGCGGACCATCCGCACGCGCCGGCATCCATCGCCTCGTCGAGGAGGCGGCAGATCTCGCGCTCCTCGCGCTCGGTTGGCGGACGCGTCTTGGCATTTTCGATTCCCATCACGTAGGTGAGCAGCGGCGAGACTGAAACATACGGAAGGATGTTCACCGCCTTGGGACGCCGATCGATGCTGTCGAGGAATTCCGGGAACGTCGTCCAGTCCCACGGCATGCCGGCCTTCATCGCGGCGTACGGAATCGCCTCGACGCGCGTCATCGTGAGCATCGCGCGCTCGCGGGCCTCGGGATGCACCGGCGCGAAGCCGAAGCCGCAATTGCCGATTACTACCGAGGTCACGCCGTGCCAGCTCGAAATCGAGCAGTAGGGATCCCAGAAAAGTTGCGCGTCATAGTGCGTATGGAGGTCAACAAAGCCCGGCGCGACGATGTGCCCCGAAGCATCGACGGTCCTGGCGGCATCGCTCGCACGCAGGCGTCCAATCTTCGCGATGCGGCCGTTCTTGATGCCGATGTCGCCACGGAAGCGCGGCATCCGCGTACCATCGATGACCATTCCATCTTTGATGATGAGGTCGTATTCCGGCATGGGGAACCCTCCTGTTCGCGTCACCCCGACGCTGAGTGAGGCTTCGCATCAAGGAACTCTGCTGTCAAGGATTAGGAGTTCTCACTGGAATTCGTCAGGTCTTCGTGACGCCGGGCTCGACCTCGACGTGAAGCGGCACCAGGACACGAACCACCATGTTATAGAATGCTACATTCTGTACGACTTCCATCAGGCGGCGGGTATCGAGGGACCTGTGCAGCGTCTCGAAGGTCGCATCGCTCACGGCGACATTCATCGTAGCCTCGAGAGCGTACCGCATGACGATGCGTTCCTGATCGTTAAACAGCCGCGACGTCTCGAATTCGTCGAGATGCTCGAGCTGTTCGCGGGTGACCCCGACGCGGCGCGCGAGGTTCCAATGGTGCGTGAACTCGTACTCCGCGCCCGTGAGCCGACCGACCGTCATCAGCGCGAGCTCGCGCAGTTTGGGATCGAGCGCGGTGCCATTGCGAAGCTCGCCGCCCAGCGCGAGGAAGCGTCGCAGCAAATTGGGCGTATGGGCAAGCATCCGGAAGATGTTGCCGACCGGAGTTTTGCGCTCCTCGACGAGGCGATCGAAAATCTCGCGATCCGCTTCGGGAAGATCTTCACGATTGAGATACGGCAGTCGCGCCATGACATGACTCCTGTGCGATCGAACGGGTGGTGACTTTTCTTAGCACAACGGCGAACAAACCTCGCGCGTCGCAATGGTGCAACAAGCATTGAAACATCCGCCAATTGATTGGCGGCACCAAGCCGTTTGGCAAGCCCACAACGAGTTACGTCAACTCACGCTCCGTCGAGCCGGACGAAAGAGCTTGGCGCGCGGATTGCTCCCCAACTACTTCCAGCGCGTGGGGTGCATTAATGAGCCGCAGCTTTCGTTCGTACCTGGCTTCAGCATCGCTATTGTTGGCATTCGTCTCGTTCTCCGCAATCGCGCGCAGTCAGATGTCCGATGCGCCGGCATCGCGCCCATCTTCGTCATCCGGAACGACTTCGTGGGGTCTTCATCCCGCATCTTTCCCAGGCTGGTTCAACTTCGAAAATCCCGCAATCGTCAACCGGTGGATCGACCAGCGCAACACGCTAGCGATGACGTTTCATGCGTGGAGGTTGTGGGCGGCACTATCCGGTCCCACTCCGGAGAATTTTCGCGGCGCCAGTGCGCCGGTCTTCATGTCATGGTGGCCGCAGGAAGACACCTTTTCGACACCGATGCAATCATCGATTGCGCGCGCAGCCGCGCTCGGCCCCGCAATCCGCTTCAGCCGTCCGCATCTGCCGACGAATCGTTTCGCCGCTGCCTCGCAGCAGCCGGCCCCTGCGGCTACCGGGACCCCGCTACCGGGCAGCAATAATCCCGTGACCGTGACCGTGCAGTACGACAACGATGTCTATGTGCAGGTGCAAACGAATCAGTATTACAGCCCGACGGTGCTGAATAACGTCAACAACGGATGGGGCAGCACCCCACTGGCGAACCAAAGCATTCAGAATTTCCCCAATACGTCGGTGGCACTCAAACCGACGTACCTGTTCGCATACGCCAATCAGCCGACACAGCTCCAATACTGGACCGGCGCGGTCAACAGCACGACGCCCGAAACACCGCAATACGGAACGTGGACGGATTGGCTATGGGTGGTGCCGCCCGGCGTTGATCCCGCGACGTTCCAGCATC
>DATGKG010000166.1:0-9357 GCA_035294805.1 Binataceae bacterium (SeqCode)
CGATGCGGGATTGAAGCCGACCCTCGGCGCTCCCACCGGACGCGCCGCGCGACGACTCCAGGAGGCAACCGGGCGCGAGGCCAAGACGATTCATCGCCTGCTGGAATACACGCCCGAGACGCAGGGCTTTCTGCGCAACGCCCAATTTCCGCTGCGGACCAATTTCTTGATCATCGACGAAGCTTCGATGATGGACGTCGAGCTGGCCTCGGCGCTGGTTACCGCGCTGATGCCCGACTGCGCGCTGCTTCTGGTCGGCGATCGCGATCAGCTTCCATCGGTCGGACCCGGCAGCGTTCTCAAGGACGTGATCGCGTCGGGACTGGTGCCGGTGGTCGAGCTGCATGAGGTTTATCGGCAGGCGCGCGAGAGCATGATCATCGCTAACGCGCACCGACTGAACCGCGGCGAATTTCCCGATGTCAGCAATCGCGCCGAGGGCGATTTCTTTTTCTTCGAACGCAACTCGCCCGATGACGTCGTGCAGACCATCAAGCAGCTCGTGCAGCAGCGGCTGGTCGGCAAGTTCGGCATCGGCGATCCGCGCGAGGTGCAAGTGCTGACGCCGATGAATCGCGGACCACTCGGGACGCATCTGCTGAATCAGGAATTGCAGGCGCTGCTGAATCCGTCGGGCCGCGAGCTGCGCGCGGGCGATCGGATTTTTCGTGAGGGCGATCGAGTCATCCAGCTTCGCAACGACTATGACAAGCTGGTGTTCAATGGATCGATCGGGCGCGTGATGTCGATCGATCCAGCGAAGGGAAAGATCAGCGTCGCGTTCGAGGACACGCACGCCGAGTACGATCTTTCGGACATCGATGAGATCGCGCTGGCGTATGCGATCTCGGTGCACAAGAGCCAGGGCAGCCAGTATCCGGCGATCGTGATGCCGATTCATCCGACCCACTATCTGATGCTGCGGCGCAATCTCCTTTACACCGCGATGACGCGCGCCGAACGCGTGTGCGTGCTGGTCGGCACGCGCAGCGCGTTGCAGCAGGCGGTGCGCAATGCCGAGGAGCGCAAGCGGTTCAGCCGCCTCGCCGAGCGGCTGCATATTGACTGACGATCAGACCCACACCAGCGGATGCATCAGCCGGCCGATGCCGCCGAATACGAGGATCATCGCGATGAGCAGCAACACGATCGCCCCGATGATGAGCAGGATCGAGCCGAGTGCGCGCCAGGCCGAAAAGCGATGTACCTCGCCCACGCACTTGAGCATCACGACGAAGCCCCACAGCACGAGGAATCCGTGCAGAAGCAGGAGGCTCGCGCCGGAGTTGGTGATTTCGCGATTCTCATCGAGCATCGGGCCGTCGGTGCCGAGCAGTATCGCGAGGACGCCGATCGCGACCGCGACGATGACCGGGACGCGCGACCATGCGAGCGCGGCGCGCACTTCGGCATAGCTGGCGACGCCGCCGAGCGCGTGGCCGGCCCACTTCAGCAGCGCGCCGTTGACGTAGAGTTCAATGACGCCGAGGATCGCGCCGATGATGACTGCCATCACCACCAGCATCGGAAAGGCGGCGGCGGGCGAGGGCGAGGCCCAGCGGCGTTCGAGCCAGATCAAAGCGCCGGAGAGAACCGCGAGCATCGTCACCTGATAGCGGACGTCGGTTTCGACGATGCGGCGAATGGTCGCGCGCGGCCTGGTCCAGATGGTCGCCCATGGATGTCCGATCACTTCCGCGCCTGACCTCATGCGAGCTCCTCCGTGGTTGCGCGGGGCGATGCGAGACCGCCTCGCGCGCCGGCTAATTATGCCGGATTAGAAGCGGCGGCTCATCTTGACCATCATCGTCGCTGCACGGAGGAGTGATCGGGAATTTTCGGTTGTGCAACTTTCGCAATCCTACATTCTGTAGCGCTTCGGCCACAAAGCTTTCACAACTTCTCTTGAGCTGATCTTTCAGTGCCGTGTAAACGGAGAGCGCTGAGCCCGCGTCTAAGCGGGGAAGCCGGCTCTCAGTGACGACGCCCGACAACCCGCCCGCGGACGCCCGCGGCCAAAATACGGAGGAGAGAAGATCATGAGGAAAGTAACTTCAGCAATTATCGCAATCGCGATTGCGGCAGGACTCGCGGTTCCGGCTATCGCCGGTACGCCCGCTCCCAGAGCCTTCAACGTGACCTTCGATGGCTACTATCTCATCACCGACAACAGCACCTCGTCGCAGGAAACCTTGAAAGGAATCGGAGTGATCGACGCCGACTCGGCCGGCGCGCTCACCGGTATCGAAGATCTGACACTGGTTAATCCGTCACTCAGCGCCGCGCCCGGATCGACACTCGCGTGCAGCGGTTCGCTCGGCGCAGGCAGCGGCGTCACGGCCAACAACGACGGCACCTACGCGATGCTGATCGATTTCGTGCCCGATAACGCCTCCACCACCGCCGGATGTTTCCAGTCGACGACCAAATATCTCTGCACGCGCCACGTGGTGCGGCAAAAGCTGGAGAGCGACCTCGCCGCGGGTCAATACCATTGCATCGCGACCAGCGCGAGCACCTCGACTTCGAATGTGACGATTGATGCGGTCTCCGAGACAGCGCACTTCGGCGCGCACGTCATCGACACGGAGAGCGGCGACTAATCGATTCCGTCTGAGGTTCGCGGCAGCGGCGTTCGCCCTCGCGCGAATGCCTTTTGCCGTTTAAGGTCAGGATTTCCGCGACAGCTTTTTCACGCGCGGCCGTTTCGATTCCGACGGCGGACGCTTCCGCTTGCCGCGCACCGGCCGGAAGGCGCGCAGTGCTTCGATGATCGATTCGACCTCGCTGGCGACCGCGTCGGGATCGTGGCCGCTCGCCTCGACCGTGCGATTCACTTCGGCGATGGTCGCATCGTAGTCGTTCTGGTAGCGGCGATTGATTTCCTTCCACGGAATTCCGGCGAGCGCATCGATCACGTTGGCCGGAGGACGATAGAGCCCGCGCACCAGCAGAACCGCGACCGCAGGATATCCGAGATAGCCTTGCCAATACGATGCGTTGTCGTTGGAGGAGATCTCGCGGCGGGCGTCGCCGGCGATCTCGACCTCGTAGGTCTTGTCGCCTTCGGATGACGTCACGAGCGCGCGATGCTCATCCTCGAGGCGCACGCGTCCGTCGCCGATGGCGCCGAGCGCTTCGTAGATTTTGATCGGTGGGGGCATCTTCCATGCGTCGGCCATAGTTTCGTCTATCGCGCATCGCGGGACGCGAGCAAGATCTCGGAGAGGACCACCTTGACGGTTTCCCGCGGGCGTCACTAACATCGCGCCAAACTCGGAGCAGGTTTTCGCATATGCCAAAAGAGCCGATCGGAAAACTCGACCACATCGGGATCGCGGTAAAGAGCGTCGCCGAGGCGCGCAAATTCTGGGAAGACGTGATGGGCGCGAAGTTCATGTACGACCATGACAATCCGCGGGCCGGCTACAAGCTCGTTGAACTGGATCTGAACGGGCTGACGGTCGAGTTGCTCGAGCCGCTCGGCGACGATTCATTTCTGCACAAATATCTCGAGAAGAAAGGCGAGGGGATGCATCATCTGACCTTCGCGATGCCGGACGTGAAGAAGACGGCGTCGGAGCTGAAGGAGAACGGCGTGCGCGTGGTCGACGAGCTCGCGTACTCGGCGACCTCCTACGAATGTTTCATCTCGCCGCGTTCCAGCCACGGCGTGCTGATCCAGCTCGGATCGGGATATCCAACGCTATCGAACGATCCGGAGTGGTTCGCCAAAAAGTAGGACGGTCAGATCGAACGCCGTCAGTCCTCGGCGACGGCCTGGCGGATCGCGTTGAGCACGAAGAGAAGGTTTCGCGGCGTGGTGACGCGGCCCAGCATCGAAACCTGGCGCAGGATGCGGAGTTCGGCCGGCGTGATGGAATGCTCCGACAGCATCGCACGGTCGCCGGAAAATTGCCGCCATGCTTCATCGGGATCGTGCGGCGGAGTCTGCGGAGGTTGCGCGATCAGATAGCGCGCCTCCGGATATGTGATCAGCAGAAGCTTCCGCTTGTTGAGCCCGAGCGTGTCGGCGATGCGGCGCACCAGCGTGAGCGAAGGTCTGCGCAGGCCGCCCTCGATATAGGCGACGTGGCTGGCCTTGACGCCTAACTTGCGCGCCAGTTCACGTTGCGTGAGGCGGAAGCTCTCGCGCTGATGCCTGACGAGTGGTCCCAGATCGTTCTTTTTTTTCATACCCCGTACTCTGCGAGAAGGGCCGCGCGCAGTTTGGCGAAGTGAATCATTCCCCCGAGATAGTTGAGCTTGCGCGGTGCGGGAATATCCGCCGCAGTGAGACTGACTCCGAAGCGAGCGCGGTAATGTTCGACGATTCGCGGAAGGAGTCGATCCGGGAAAGAGAGAGTTTTGCCGTCGGCAGTGGTTTTTTCGAGAGCGCCGAAAATCTTCCGTGCGAGGGGAGCCGGATAAGCCGCGAGGCTCAGCACTACATCGGCCGTCAACTCGCCCAAATCTTCGAGATGCGAGGCGTAGTCGACATCGAAAAAGAATTGGACCGGCGAGTGGCGCGGTTCGAAGATTTCGGATGCCACCAGATGTCCGACCTCATGAAACAGCGTTGCGGCTACTGCCACCGGATGATGCGCGGTGTTCACGTATATCAATGGACGCTTGAGCGATTCGCCGTCGCGATCGACAAAGAAACCGCGCAGTGCCAGTCCTCCTTCTCCGGTGAACGGAGTGCCTTGAAGATGGATATCGCGCCGGTCGGTGACCTGCGCGAACAGTTTTTGAATACTACTCAAAGGACTGCCTTTCAGCCATCCTTCGAGGTTCACCGGATCGTGTTGACGATTTAGATCGGGAAAGATTCCGCGCGCCGAATGGACCACGTTCTCGATCGCGTCCCGATCCAGCAGCGCGCGCAGACTCGGCGCATAATCCAGCTCCGCCACGCGGCGAAGGTCGCGCTCGGGATTACTCCACGCCTCCAGCTCCTTGCTGCCCGAGCTGCTCAGGTTGGCGAGGATTTGCCCCACCAATTTTGCCACCTCAGAACCGGCATCGCTGTCTTTTCGCATTGGAGACCCTTCGCAAGTCCGACTCGGCAAGTCCGACGCGCCAATGTAGGTTGCACCGGAGTCGAAACTCAAGGGCCGTCGGAGTGCGATCGAAGCAGCGCTAGCGAGCGCTCCGTCTCCCGGGCGATCGTTTGGCAAGTGTCTCCTTCGGCGCGGAATCATCGGGGATGGCGCCGGGGTCTTTCTGGAAGGTTAGCCGCGGCGTCTGCCAGCGCTTTTTCGCCCGCGCCGATGCCGCAGGCTTCGCGCGATCCGTTTTGGTCTTCATGGCGGGACCTCATGGCGAGCAGATACTGCATACTAGTGATTCATGCTCACCGCAAGTTAGCACGCGATCGGAATTGCGAAGGAAACGGCGCGCGCAGCTACGCCATGCTCTTCGGAGGAGCCTACTAAATGTACAATAAATAGTCTAGCGGAAGCGAGGTTCAGCCGGTCGGAGCCCGGTTGGGATCATCCGCTCTCTTAGAAGGCTCGCTTTCGGACGCCTTGGAGGCCTCGATCGGCGGCTCGGTGCCGAGGAATTCGCCGTAAAGGATGCGCTTCAGTTCCTGGATCTTCTCGTCACTAACTGGCTTTTTTGGGTTCGTTTCGCCGATTGGCTCCGCCTCGCCGCGCGCAGAGCGCAGCAGGGCGCGCGCCTCATCATAGATCTTGTCGAAGTTGCACCAAAGATTGGCCGCGGCGATGGGCGAGACTTGCGTCGCTCGTGACCGGCCGACGTTACGCCGCATTGAGGCGCGATCGATTGCCGGCGCACTCGCTCCGCGCAAGGTGGGGATCGCTTTGCGCGCGTTGCGCATCTCGCGCAGTGCGGCCACGGCGCGCTCGCGGGTGCGATTGATGGTTGCCTCGTAGCGGATCACGCGCATCGTGTCGCGCTCGTTCGGCAACGTGATGCGGTCGAGGCCCGCCGCCTCATAGATCTGCTCCGCCATGACGAGTGAGTCGTTATGGACATACATCGCCGGATGCCACACCGCGTTCTTGTCGGGATCATTGGTCACTTGCGAGGCCGGGCGATCGAGGCTGTCGAAGGCCGCCTTGTTTTCGAACTGCAGCAGCCGGCGCTTGCGCCAGAAGCATGCGGCGATCTCCTGCACCAGGAGCTGCTCATAGGTGCCCTCGGGCTGGAAGTCGCGCTCCAATCCCTCGACGGTAGCCTCGAACAGCTTGCGCTCGGCATGGCCCTCCATCGTCGCGATAACGGCTTGCGACGCGAGGATGCCATGCTTCATCGCGTTGAGACGCGAGCGTGACTTGCCGCGCGCGGTGCGAGGACCGGTGGACTTGGCGGCATTGCGCCGGTTCGAGTCGGCCTTGCGGGATGAGGTGCGAGTAACTTTAGTCATCGAAAGATGATGACTCCTTAAAAAGATTCCGCAGGGAAGGGCGGTCAGGAGAGATAAGAGCGCGCCCACTGATGGACACGCTCCCGCTACATATTGTTATACGGGATATTGAGGCAGGTGGAAAGATCGGGAGGGCATTCTAACCCCTCTCCCGATGGGAGAGGTTGGTCGCGATTTCATCGCGACCTGGAGTGGGACATTATGCAGCGCGCGTTGCGCGCGTGATTCAGGAATTCCGCTTCTGCTCCGAGGCTCGCTGCGCTTTCTAAGTTTGAAAGAAGAATTCCATAATCGCGCGAGGACGCGCTGAATAAGGTCCCACTCCAGGTCCCTCGCGGACTCGGGACCAACCTCGCCCATCGGGCGAGGGTTAGAAGGAAGGACCCAATATGGTTCGCGCGTAGGAGGCTTATTATCGGGGCAAAAGCGGGGTGGGCGCCGAGGCAACAGCTCGCATAGGTATTCGAAGCTGCAAACGTTGACCCTCACGAATGATAGTCAAGTAGATGGTTTCGCCGGCCTTCGCATTGTGGAGAGAATTCTCCAGCTCAGTGACGTCCCGAATTCGTTCAGCATCAATCGCCACAATCACATCGTATGCTTTGGGACTGCCCATCTTTTTCGCCACCAGTGGAATGCCTAAAAGCGCAGGCGGAAAAAACAGGCTTGCTCCCGCAACCAGGGTGACCACACCGACCTGCTCCGCGGCTTTCCGGATCTGAACTCGCTGCGCCCGAATCCCGGCGTCATAAGCAGGGCCCGACTGATCCACTGAAGTCACTGCGAGTCCGCTAAGTTTCTGACCTGACACGAGCTTAGCCTCGTTCTGGATCACAGCAATTCCGAGCCGAGGTACATATGACGGTTTCACTGACGGAGCGCGGGAGTACATGCGATTGTTCATGTAATCGTCCACCGAGCCGACGTTCGGCGGCGTAGCGGTAGAAGAATCGGAGGCGGCGGAGTTCGGCGCATCCGCAAGGCCGATACTTACACCGCTGCAGACAAGGGCTAAGGCGATGGACAAGGAGATAAGGAGATGCTTCGAGGTCTCGACATTATGGCCGCGGATGATCATGTTCGGCCCTCAACGACAGATTGGATTCTGCCAAATCGAGGACCCAAAACATAGGAAGAAAAATTTCGCGGCCTGATCCTTTCGCATGGGAAAGGATCAGGCCGCTCTTATCAACTCAACTCAATGATCGGTCGGCACGCCGGCGAGCCATCCCGTGACCAGATTGGTGACGTTGACGCTGCCGAGTCCGCTCGCGAAGTCCCATCCGCTGGTCGAGGGATAGGCGACGCCGAGGGTGCTATTCGAAGTCGAGAGCACGCCGGCAAGATCGCCCGGCGGAATGAAGCAATCGCGCGCCTTGTGCTTCGGCAGCTTCGCGCAATCGACATCGATGTCGCCGCGCGTGATGTCATTAAAAATACAGTTGCCACCGATCGCCGCGCCATTGTTCGCATTGCATGCGGCGAGTTGCGCATCGTTCGGATTGGCGGTGGTGCCGTATTCGGTTGCGGCGAGATTATAAAGGACCGGATTGGGATTGCCCCACTTCATGGCGGTTTCCTGATTTACCAGCGCCTGAATTCCGGCGAATGACGGCGCCGCGAAAGACGTCCCTCCCGCGCTGCTGAAAAACACATCAACCGGATTGGTGTAAGTGCACGGAACACCTTCATTAACCGTATCCGACATGCAATAGAGGAGGGCATGAGTGAAAATTCCGTTGCCCGAGAACAATGAGACATCGGGCGTGTCGCGCTTGCCATCCGCCACGATGCCATCGACGCCCGCTTGCCACGACGGTTTGGCATAGAGGGCGCTGGGAGCGCCGCCGCCCGCAACATTGATGGTGAACGAGACTTCACCCGGGAAGCTGTTGCAGAAATCGGCGCCGCTGGTGAAGCCCGCGTAGGTGAAAAGCAGGCTGCTCGCGCAGGAGTCATTCCACGGCGTCTCGGGAACGTAGGACTTTACCGTCTGCGTGCCGTTGTTAGTGTCGCTCCAATAATCGCTGATGTTGCCGTTGACCGCATCCTGAAAATCGGTGCCGCCCACCGAGACATTATATGGAGTCGAGCTGAAGCCGTTCGCCGCGATGCCGTGGGTGGCGATGATTGATGTCTGGAAGTCGTCGCATCCGGATGCGCCCGCATCGCCCGAGCTCACGAACACTGAAGTGCCCTCGGATGCGGCCAGTTGCCACAGGCTGTTGTAGGCGGCGTTGCCGGCCTTGCCCAGCTCCGCTTCGCATTCGCCATAGCTCACGCTCATGATCGGCGGAGGCGCGCTGCTGTTGAGCAGATTCTGCGCGGCGAGCAATCCGCCAAAGGTCACGTTGGTGCCCGCGCATGAGGCGAGCTCGATCGCGGCATCAGGCGCGACCGCAGTGGACCATTCGGCATCGAGCGCCGCTTCGGATTCATCGAGGTTCTGGCCGGGGTCTTTGCATTTCTTCAGATGCTTCACGCCGGCGGGCGGCGCCGGATGCACCTGGGTGAAGGTGCCGCTGAAACCCGACAGCCCGAAGGCGGCGCGAAATGTATTCCAGTCATCCGCGTTCATGTCGGTGTCCTCGATCACGACGATAGTCTCTCCGGCGCCGGTAATCGGCGTGCCCAACGCGCGCAGCGGACCTACGTTATAGATGATATCGAAGTCGGCCGGCGACACATCGTTGACTTCGTTGCCGAGATATGGCGACGCGAAGTGCGGACGCCATCCGACCGAAACCCATTTGCCGCTGGTGGGATCCTTCCGCACCGCGCCCGCGAACTTCGCCTGCGGATGCGGCATGAAGTCGTGCAGCGACGCGACGCCCTCGACGATCGGAGCGAGCGCGGCGGGGATTTTCGGTTCGGTCGCATTCGCGATGTGCCTTGTGCCATTGACGTCGAAATTATGAATCTCGGTATGAAACGCCTCGCGCACGTTACCGGCGGTACCCGAG
>DATGKG010000167.1:0-6256 GCA_035294805.1 Binataceae bacterium (SeqCode)
AGCGACGCAATCAGCAATCCCACGCCGCGGGTCAGGTCCAATGACGCCCGCTCCGAATGCTGCATCGACTCCCGAATCATGAAGGCGCCGACCAGCGCGAGCAATCCGAAGCCGAGCCATTCCGCGACTTCGCCCAGCAGCACGCCCGCGCCGGTTCCCAATTCGAATCCAATCACCTGCATGGTGATTTCGGCGGCGGCGAAGGCCGCGCCAAGGCGAACGCGCGTGCTCCATTCGGCGTTGGTAATGCCGACGCCGATCGAAATCGCGAAGACATCCAGCCCAATCGCAATCGCAACAGCCAGAATCTTCAGCAGCGTGATCTGCTCCCCGTGCATCAGACGCGGCAGGTTATAGAGACATGGCAAGGCACGCAACGCGTGCGCGGCGGCAGAAGGAGTGATGGCGTCCGTGGGTAACGCACGGACGCCATCGCAAGGTCGATTGGAGTGCCAGTCTAAGGAGACGGCGGCTGTTCAATTAATGCGACAATCGATCGAAACGCGCTGATAAAGCAGTAACCGCGCCAATCCGGCACGACGCGCCTAAACATTACGAGACCAAAATGACGATCCTGCGAACAATCGCAAGCCCGACAGGGTGTGAACGGATGTAGCAGCGGCGAAACAATGTCGGAAATAGTGCGCCCATTTCCCGAGCGCGCGAAGCGGGTTATGCTTACATCATCTTTTCGCAGTGTTTTGGGTGAGAAGCTTGTTCCCGCGCGCGATGGTCTCGATATGCGCCCTGCTCGTCCTGATAAGTTGGAATCGGGCCGAGGCCGCAGCGGTGCAGAATGTCTACCAATTGTCCGCCACCGATACCACCATCTTCGCCCCCGGCAGCGACGAAATCATCGGACACGGGCACTACTCGTTATCGCATGCCGACGGCCTCGATACCGTCGAAGGCGAAAACAAGTACCTCGATGGCGAATACGATCAGGAGCAGCAAAGTGTGCGGCCGAGTGTGAACGGCCTGCCTCCTGTCCTGGTCCGCTATCGGCATCGATACTTCAATGCCGATGGCACTCTCCAATACGAAGACGGACTCGACGCGACCACCGGCGAAGCGGTCTGCAGGCGCTATGACTCGGGCAGCAGCGACATTCGCGACAGCATCCTGAAGTCGATCCCGCCCGACACCTACGCGGGCGCGACGCAACTGATGCTGCTGGTGGGCCGCCTGCGTCTGGGCGCACCCGACATAACCTTCCATTCGTTCAACTGCATTCCCGATCCGAGAATCGTCGCAATCAAAGCCACGCGACTCGACGAGGCGGCAACCTGGTCGAGGTATCCAGGCAATCTCATCAAATTGGAGATGAAGCCCGACCTCGGATGGCTGAACGTGCTGGTCGCGCCATTCATACCGAAGATCTATGGATGGTTCGATTCCTCCGATGGGTTCAACTACGCGGGCGGCGAGTTCGATCGCTATTACAAGGGCCGCCATGTGTTGATGGTGCGTACGCACGACGCGTCGGCCTCGCTCGCGGTGCATTAGGAATTTCGTCCACATCATTTCGCGGATAAGAACAGACAGTTAAATCCCGCCGCTTTGTGGATGCATGGCATTTGTTGCGATGCGAGCGGCGCATATCCTCATCCTCGATGATGTGGCGGCGCATCGCGGCGGGGGTCCTGTTTCTTATCCTCAACTCGCTCAGCTCGAGGAATTTGAAAATTGCCGCAGCGGCCGATGGCATCGATGCGTTCGATCTTTCCGCTACCGACATGACCATCCTCAATCCCGACAATCGCGAGGTCATCGGCCACGCGCACTACAAGGTGACGCATCAGCAGCGCGCGATGATTTTCGACGGCGAAAATCGCTACCTCGACGGCGAATACGATCGCGAATGGCAACGGGTCGAGCGCGCATCCGATGGAGCGCCGCCGATTCTCGTCAGCTATCAGCATTCGTTTTTCAGCGCCGATGGCACCCCCGAGTCGCTCGATGTGCTCGACGCGACCAGCGGCACCCTCGCGTGCACGCGTTACAATGGCGCCGCCGCGCCCGATGTGCGGCAGGCGAAAGTCATCATCCCGCCCGATACCTACGCAGGCTCGACACAGCTGATGCTGCTGGTCGGGCGGCTGCGCGAAGGTGCCAGCGCAATCAGAATGCATACGTTCATTTGCCTGCCCGGTCCCTACCTCATCCCACTAAAAATCGCGCCGCCCGCCGCCAAGGTGAAATGGGCAATGTATCCCGGCAATCTGGTGAAGGTGGAACTGGTGCCGGATTTCGGATGGCTCGGCGCGATCGCCGGCCCATTCATTCCCAAGTCGTATGGATGGTTTGATCCGGCCGACGACTACAAGTACGTCGGCGGGGTTTTCGACCGCTTCTATCGCCGCGGCCATTTGATGATGGTTCGAACCTCGGCGAACGCCAATTAGGCACCAAGACCACTATCCGTAGCTTCTTCCGACATTATGTCGGAAGTGTGCCTATCAGAACCAACTCAGGCCGAATTGGGCTTTTCGGTAGACTGCGACGAGTTACTTGCGCCTAAGCTGCACATGCGGTTCAATTGAATGTCCAATCTGCTGCTAATTGCGGCTCGCAATCGGATTCGAGGTAAGTACTCGCTCTTGAGGCAGCATTTGAGAGTTCGGAGGTTTCTAATGGGGGCATTCCAAAGTATGCGAGCGCGAGTCGCCAAAACCGCTTTTTTCGCGTTAAGCATAGCGCTCATCTTTGCGCTGCCCGCCTATGCATCTTATCTCGAAGGATTTGAGCAGGGCGGCACTTTCTTCGATGATGGCGTCGGCGTGGTCCATATCCGTCCCTCCAAGTCCAAGGTGGAAACCGACTATGCCCCCGGCATCGCGGCCTCCCAAGGCAATGCCTATGCGCGCCTGCTGGTGCAGGCATGGCTCCAGAACGGATGCTTTACCGACACCTCCGGCAACTCATTTTGCGGCATCAATGGCTCGCAGGCCCCCGGCGCATGCAAGCCCGGCAGCCTCGGCTCGGATAGCGAAGTGAACTGCGACGGTCCACTGACCGAATGGGGTCTGCCCTACGGGAATTTCGAAAAGGGTATTGCGATCACGGGCAACGGCTCCACAACTTCGATTGATATCTACCTGGATGTCAACTTCGCGGCAGCATCGGGAGCCGCCTCCAAGGATTATCGCTTCGATTGGGATTCCGACCTGCTCGACAATCAAGGCACCTTTTTGCAGGACTTCATCTTCAATGTTGCGATTGGCGATGGCCACGATTCATGCGCGCCCTCGAGCGGCGGATATTTCGTGATCGAGGCATCCACCAACTCACAACGCTCGGGCGCCAATGCGCACACCCCCGGCGTGCCCCAGACCTGCATCGCGCAGTCCGGCTGGTACACCTTCACACATACGTTCACCAAGGACCCCAGCGGTAATCTTCAAGTCGATATGACCGTCAGTCCGGCGGGTACGAATCATCCGGCCGGGAGCTTCACGCTTCATCCGAATTGTCTGAATGCGCAGCTCGTCGACGGCGCATGTCCCAGCGGATCGACGACGAGCACGCCGCTGCCGTTTTCGGCGGCCGGCGCGAACTTCCTCGGATGGTTTCCCGACCAGGAGATCAACAACCTCGCGATCGACAACGCGGTGCGCAGCGACCTCGGAACTCATTAAAACCAAGCCACTGCGTCTTCAGAACCAAGCCACTGCGTCTTCCGCGCGGCTCGCGCCTAGAATCGGATCGGCTATGATGCGTCATGGCGCAAGCGAGGGTATGGGGTCGGCTCGGACTCGACCGCCACTCTTTTGAAGATTCCGCTCGCACCGCGCTGGCCGCGCTGTTATCGCTAATCGTCGCGCGGTTCGCCGGCCTGCCCGAGGCCTATTGGGCGCCGATCGTGGCGCTAATCATCACGCAATCAACCTTGGGCGCGGCGCTCAAGATCTCGGGTCAGCGTTTGTGCGGCACCGCGATCGGAGCCGTACTGGGAGCGTTGCTCGCGTCGTGGTTCGGTCCAAATATCTATCTCTTCACGCTCGGCGTTTTTGTTACCGGCATCATCTGCAAGGCGCTGGGGCTCGATACCGCCTATCGTTATGCTGGCATAACGCTAACGATCGTGATGATCATCGCGCATCCGATCTCGCCATGGATCGTGGCGATACATCGCTTCGCGGAGGTGTCAATCGGCATCGCGGCCGGATTGCTGGTGACCTCGCTCTGGCCCGAAAAATCCAGCGAGCCATAGGCGGAATGCTCGCAGGCCGTCGCGCGGTTTTCCTCGCATTGATAATGTTCAAGGAATGTTCCGCAATCCCACCTTCCATTTCCGCCATGCAGCGCTAAACTACGTAAGGAGGGCGCGGTGACACGATGTCGCCGCGTTTCTCATTTGAAGGAACGAGAACGGCGAAGGCAACAAAATACAAAAACAAAGCCACTTCTCGATGTCATGGAAGCATCGCCACAGGAGCGAAATAACGAAACGAAGCCAAATTTATCAATGGAGTATCGCACTTTCCTTATTTCGCGTGGATGAAAAAACAAACCCACTATCCATAACTTAAAAATTCTAATTCTGCATTTTCCATTTGACGTGAGGCGAACAAAGAGCGAATATCGATTGTATGGCCGCCCTTCCCGCCCTCGCAATCCAGCTCCCAGATATCGACCCTCCTCTCAACGGCCAGATCGTATCTACTGAACAACTTCAACAACTACTTGAATTTCCTGGAGTCTTCAAAGGCCATGAACTGACCCGCAAAGACGGCCGCCTCACCTGCGGTGTCGCGCCCCTCG
Organism: Binataceae bacterium (SeqCode); assembly: GCA_035294805.1. Lineage (GTDB taxonomy): Bacteria > Desulfobacterota > Binatia > Binatales > Binataceae > DATGKG01. Next base: position 4,765 of record DATGKG010000167.1, read on the forward strand.
ATGCGCTCCTCGGAGGCATCGCGCGCGGCCGCATCAGCGAGGTCACCGGCCCCATCAGTTCGGGCAAGATGACGATCGCGGCCGCATTCGCGAGCGCGGCCTCGCGTCGTGGCGAGGTCGTGGGGTGGGTGGATGTCCCGGGCGCATTCGATCCGCGTAGCCTCGAAGCCGCCGGCGCAGACCTCGCACGCATCCTGTGGGTGAGCTTCCAGAAGAAACCAACCTCTACGCATGGCGCCTTCATCGCAAAGGAGCGCGAGCGGCGTAGCGAACTGAAAGCTGCCGAGATGCTGCTTGAAGCGGGAGGCTTCGGACTCGTCGTCATCGATTTCGGCGCGATGCGTTTCCCGCTCTCACAGAGCGCGTCGTTGCGCCTGGCGCGCGCGGCGGAACGCAGCGGCACTGCAGTGCTCGCGCTCGCAAGCACTCGCGTATGCGGCACCTTCGCGGCACTGACGCTCGCGATGAGCAAGCAGCGCGCGAGTTTCAGCCGGATGAGTCCGGGCGCGCCCTCTCTCTTCGATGGCCTCCGCATCGAGGCCTCGGTAGAGCGCAACAAACTGGGCCTGTTCGGCGATCGCACCCATCTCTTCGCGGCTATCGATCCACTTATAGAACCCCCTCTCCCGCGGCTGAGTTTACGAAGCCGCACGCTGGGAGAAAATATAGAAGTCCCTCTTCGCATCTTTCCGCGGGAGAGGAAGAGCGGCGCGACTCTCGCTCCTCATCTGGCGAGAGGCGTGCCACTCAGGTGAGGGTGCCTGGGAGCGCCACCGACCTCACCCGGCGCGGTAGCGCCATCCTTTCCTTGAATGGAGAGGGAAAAAGGAGAGAGGACATCTCTTTAAGGAAGGAGCCAGGGGTTAGGTCTCTTGTCGCGCTCCACTAACTTGATGTCATCATGTCCCGCATCGCATGCATCCTCGTCCCCAATTTTCCGATCGCCGCGATCGAGCGCGCCAATCCCGAGCTGCACCTCACCTCGCTCGCGATCAGCGATACCACCGCTCCGCATGCGGAACTGATCGCGGTCTCCACGCGCGCGCGCAAATCGGGCGTCTATCCCGGGATGACGATTGCGCAGGCGCGCTCTATCCTCCCCGACCTCGCGATCGTCAGCCATTCCGAGGCCGCCGAGACTTCCGCGACGGATGCGCTCGCCGATGCCGCCGAATCGGCCTCGCCGCTGGTCGAGAAGGGCGACGCCGGCCGCGTGTGGCTCGACCTCGCGGGCCTCGAGCGTCTGATGGGCTCTGAGGAAGCGATCGCCTCGGAGCTGGAGCGGCGCGCCGCGCAAGTTGGGATGGAGGCGTCGATCGGGATCGCGTCGAACAAGGAAATCGCGCATCTGGCGGCGCGATGCGGCGGGCGGCGCGTCATCGAACCCGGCCAGGAAAACGATTTCCTCAATTGGCTCCCGCTCGACATGCTCGGCCTCGAGGCCGAGGCGGGTTCCGATACGGATATAGAGGATACGCTCGCGCGATGGGGC